>NZ_JUQO01000127.1 GCF_001074635.1 Streptococcus mitis | reverse complement strand
TCTCCTACCGATAACAATTTATTATCACTATACAAAGCATCAAAATAAGTTTATAATAGCATGATTATTGATAAAGGAGATTTTTATGGATTATAAACTTATTTCTACTTACTTAGATTATTGCAAAACTCATAAGCGTTTGAGTTCACACACGATTCGCGCTTATAAGAATGATCTTATGCAATTTTATAACTCAGACTATGATAATGTAGAATCCTATATAGAACAGTTGACACAATCTAACATAAAAACGAATACATTAAGAAGAAAAATTGCTTGTATGAAGGTGTTTTATAACTATCTAAAATACCAGAACATAATTGAAGAGAATCCCTTCAATCAATTGCGCTTTCAATTTAGAACTGAAAAAGTATTGCCTAAAACGATTCCGTATGACATTTTGAAAAGTATTTTTTCATATTTAGAGCAGAGAATAGTTCTATCTAAAACTGATTATCAAAAACAACACGCTGAAAGAAATCTACTAATTATTTCACTTTTACTTTCAACAGGCATCAGAATTTCTGAACTTTGCAACATTCATCTCAAAGAT
>NZ_JUQO01000126.1 GCF_001074635.1 Streptococcus mitis | reverse complement strand
GTGACATCCAATTTTTTCTTACTGTCATCTACCTGTAAGAAAGCCATGTTTTCACCCTTTTTGGTACGAATTACTTTTATTTTCTGAACTTCAACCAAAATAATAGCATAGCTATTTTCTGACAATTTTCCAATTGGTGTAATCGGATAAATAGACTTACTTGCAATAGCTTGTAGGGGATGTTTGCTGACACCTATCCCTAAAAGTTCTTGTTCCATATAGAATTTTTCTTGTTCCGTCCAATCTTCCGATTCCTGCCAACTATAAATGGTATCACCAAACAAGCTTCCTAACTCTTTTACAAATTCAAATAGATTAACTAAATTATTGAATACTTTTTGACGATTTCTTTCAAATGAATCGAAAAGACCAACTTTTACCAAAGGTTCTAGCAGAGGAAGTTTCAAATAATTTTCAGGTAATTTAGCTATAAAATCTTCAATGTTAGAATAAGGTCTATTTTCAAGAATCCAAAGTGCCAAATCCTTGCTGACTCCTTTAATCGATTTCAGACCTAGATAGATGGACTTGTTAGCAATTTTATCGTGATAGGGAATGGTGTTGATGGACAGAGGCGCCACTTCAAAGCCTGCTTCTAAGGCATCTGTTAAGTAATCACTGTTGACAGAATTCAACATGACCTGATAAAAAATGGCTGGATAATGCGTTTTGAAATAAGCCAACTGGAAGGCCAAGGCTGAGTAGGCATAGGCGTGTGACCTGTTAAAACCATAACCAGCAAACTTCTCCATGACATCAAAAACCTGCTCTGCCTTTTCCGCAGTATGTCCAGCTTCTAATGAACCTTGAATAAAAGAAGCCCTCATCTCATGCATGGCAGAGGCATCCTTTTTCCCCATAGCTCGACGCAAAATATCGGCTTTTCCAAGACTAAATCCAGCAAAGCGCTGGGCAACCTGCATAACCTGCTCCTGATAGAGCATAATACCGTAGGTTGGAGCCAAAATATCCTCCAGCACTGGATCCAGAACAGTCACTCCTTCTTGCCCATGCTTTCTAGCTACAAAATTATTGATATAATCACTAGCACCTGGTCGATTTAGGGAAGTAGTTGCTACGACATCTTCAAAACAGACTGGTTGCACACGTTTGAGTAGGCGAATGGCACCAGGTTGCTCAAATTGAAAGATACCTTTTGTATTGCCAGAGGCAAATAAAGCCAGCGTTTCTTTGTCTTCTAAATCTATTTCTTCGATTTTAAGGTGAATACCCTCTGTTTCAGCAAGCAACTCTTGCATCTTCTGGACAAAGGTCAAATTTCGCAGTCCCAGAAAGTCCATTTTCAAAAGCCCACTAGCTTCAACTCCATGAGCATCATACTGAGTCAGTGGAATTTCATCACCATGCTTCAGAGGAATATAGTTGGTCAAATCCTGGTCGCTAATCACAACACCAGCCGCATGGACAGAGGTTTGTCTTGGATAGCCCTCTATCTTGCAAGCAATTTCAAAGGCTTTTTGGTATTCTAACTTACTATTAATTTGCTGACGAAACTGGAGGTTACCCTCATAAGCCGACTTGAGATTGTCACGAAAACTGATTTTCTTAGTAATTGCAGATAATTCATACTCTGGCACACCAAAGCGTTTCAATACATCTCGTAGAGCTTGCTTGGCTCCAAAGGTTGAAAAAGTAACAATTTGAGCAGCATGTTTACTGCCATATTTATTGCCAACATACCTGATAAAATCTGGACGATAAATATCAGGAATATCAATATCAATATCAGGCATAGTATAGCGTTCACGATTGAGGAAACGTTCAAAAATCAGATTTTTCTCTACTGGGTCAATCCCTGTGATATCCAAGGCATAGGAAACCAAGCTACCAACTGCAGAACCCCGTCCCATTCCCATATAATAGCCATTCGAACGTCCAAAACGCAATAAATCCCAAACAACCAAGAAATAATCATCAAAGCCCATATCATGAATAACAGCCAATTCTTGGTCTAGACGGTCTTGATATTCTTTACCAGTTAACCCCTTCTGAGCAAGCCCCATCTCAGCACGTTCTCTCAACTCTTCTACTGCTGGTCTAGCTGGATTAAAGCGAGGCAATTTCAGACTAGTATCCAAGTCATAAGAAATACCTGAAATCAGCTTTTCTAAGTTTTCCAAGGTTTGAGGAAAACGTTCTTGGAATAGTTTATCTAAAGAATTTGCTGATATAAAGACATCTTGTCGTGAGCGCAAGGGAACTTCTCTGAGGGGGAGATTTTCTTTAATCGCTGTTAAGACTTGTAAAACTTCTCTATCCCTGCTTTCAAAAGCATTGATCCGATACAATGGCAAAATAGGATGATGAAATTCGCTTGCTAGTGTTTCTGGGTAAACCCCTATATAGTAATCACAGCCTAGATTTAACAACTCAAGTTCTTCAAAATAAGGCACAATTACCGCAATATCCTCCAGGTACTGGGACAGGACTGACCAAGTTTTCTCCCCCTGCATCTTGGCTGTTGAAAGTTTCATCAACTGCTGATAGCCTACACTAGATAGAGCTAAAAAGCGCAAATTCACTTCCTGAGCATCCACAAATACAGTCATTTCAAGCCCTAATAAAGGATGAATACCATATTTTTTTGTAACCTCTAGAAAGTCAAAAGCACCATAAAGATTATCAATATCCATCATAGCCAGATGAGTGTAGCCGTATTCTTTAGCTGCTCTCACATACTTTTCGATCGAAATGACGCTCTCCATAAAACTATAGACTGTTTTTGTATCTAGTTGTGCGATCAATTTACACTTCTCCTCTATCCTTCTCACTATATTATACCATTTTCAAAAAGAGAAAGACAAAAGCAATGACTCCTATCTCTATTTTATATTTTAAATAAGGCATTTTTGATGAAAAAATAACAAATATATTTGTAGTAGAAATGTTTCTGTAAACTATTTTGAACTTTTTATCCCAATAAATGGATATCTCTTTTAAAGAAGTGAGATAAATTCATTCAAAATTCTTGTTAGATATCGTTTAATTTATGAATGCTATAGAATATCACATATTATTTCATATAAATTGTATTCATTATTCTTTAATTAATTTCTTTCTCACTTAATAATTCCCTTTCTCCTATTTTTTTGATATAATAACCTTAATTATTATTTTACAAGGAGGTTTTATGCGCTTTAATCAATTCAGCTATTTATCACTTCCAAGAGATACTATTTTATATGAATTAAAAAAGTATGGATTTGATTTTCCATCTGAGTCAACAAATAAAAAGATGTTGGAGTCTTTTCTAAGTCGTTTCTTTTTCACTTATCAAGACACCAACTATCCACTTTCCATCCTAGCAGCTGATAAAAAAACAGACCTGCTGACATTTTTTCAATCAGAAGATGAACTGACAGCAGATATTTTTTATACTGTTGCTTTTCAACTTTTAGGCTTTTCTTATTTGGTTGACTTCGAAGATAGTGAAGCTTTTCATAAAGAGACTGGATTTCCTATTGTATACGGTGACTTGATTGAAAATCTCTATCAGTTACTCAATACTCGCACCAAAAAGGGAAATACTCTTATCGACCAACTTGTTAGTGATGGTCTTATTCCGGAGGATAATGACTACCACTACTTTAACGGCAAGAGTTTAGCAACTTTTTCCAGCCATGATGTTATTCGAGAAGTGGTCTACGTTGAGTCTCGTGTCGATACTGACCAAAAAGGTCTACCAGACTTAGTCAAGGTCAGCATTATTCGTCCACGTTACGAGGGGCAAATCCCTGCCATCATGACAGCAAGTCCTTATCATCAGGGAACAAATGACAAGGCTAGTGACAAGGCTCTCTACAAGATGGAGGGCGAGCTTGAGGTTAAACCTGCTTATAAGATTGAACTAGAGGAACCTCAACTCAATCTCGTCCACCCCCAAGGTCAAGCTGAGCTTGTGTCAGAAGCTGAGGAAAAGCTAACGCACATCAATGCTAGCTATACACTCAACGACTACTTCCTCCCACGAGGTTTTGCCAATCTCTATGTGTCAGGTGTTGGTACCAAAGACTCTACTGGTTTCATGACTAACGGAGACTATCAACAAATCGAAGCTTATAAAAATATCATTGACTGGCTCAATGGTCGTTGCCGTGCCTTTACCGACCACACGCGCCAGCGTCAAGTCAAGGCTGACTGGTCAAATGGAAAAGTAGCCACAACTGGACTTTCTTATCTAGGTACCATGTCCAATGGTCTTGCGACTACAGGAGTCGATGGTTTAGAGGTTATCATTGCCGAGGCAGGCATTTCTTCGTGGTACAACTACTACCGTGAAAACGGTCTGGTGACTAGCCCTGGTGGTTATCCAGGCGAGGACTTTGACTCCCTGGCTGAACTAACCTACTCACGTAATCTCTTGGCTGGCGACTATATTCGTGGCAATGAAGCTCACCAATCTGACTTAGAAAAAGTAAAAGAACAACTGGATCGCAAGACCGGCGACTATAACCAGTTTTGGCATGATCGCAACTATCTGCTCAATGCCCATAAAGTAAAGGCAGAGGTTGTCTTTACTCATGGTTCTCAGGATTGGAATGTCAAACCACTTCATGTTTACCAGATGTTCCATGCTCTTCCATCTCACATCAATAAGCATCTCTTTTTCCATAATGGTGCCCATGTTTATATGAACAACTGGCAGTCCATTGACTTCCGTGAGTCCATGAATGCCTTATTGACTAAAAAATTACTGGGACAAGATACAGATTTCCAACTTCCTACTGTCATTTGGCAGGACAATACAGCCCCTCAGACTTGGTTATCACTTGATAACTTCGGTGGGCAAGAAAACTTTGAAACCTTATCACTTGGTCAAGAAGAGAAAGTCATTCAAAACCAGTACCCAGATAAGGATTTTGAGCGCTATGGTAAAACCTACCAAACCTTCAATACAGAACTCTATCAAGGAAAAACCAATCAGATTACTATTGACCTTCCTGTGACTAAGGATCTTCACTTGAACGGTCGCGCTCAGCTTAATCTTCGTATCAAATCTAGTACAAATAAGGGACTCTTATCTGCTCAACTACTGGAACTTGGTCAAAAGAAATACCTACAACCTTATCCAGCTATTTTAAGTGCTAAAACCATTGATAATGGACGCTACCACATGTTGGAAGATCTCTGTGAATTACCATTTAGACCAAATGCACAACGAGTCGTGACAAAAGGTTACCTCAATTTACAGAATAGAACTGATCTACTGTTAGTAGAGGATATTACTGCAGATGAATGGATGGATGTGCAATTTGAACTACAACCTACTATTTACAAGTTAAAAGAAGGAGATACTCTTCGTTTAGTCCTCTATACGACTGACTTTGAAATCACCATACGTGACAATACCGCTTACCACCTGACTATCGACCTCGCTCAGTCCACACTTACCATACCTCACTAAAAAAGGAGTTAAATTATTATGAATAAATCTGAACACCGACACCAACTCATACGCGCTCTTGTTGCAAAAAACAAGATTCATACACAGGCTGAGTTGCAAGCCCTTCTTGCCGATAACGACATTCAAGTTACCCAGGCAACTCTCTCACGCGACATCAAAAATATGAACCTGTCAAAAGTTCGAGAAGAGGATAACTCTTACTACGTGCTTAATACAGGTTCTATCTCAAAATGGGAAAAACGCCTCGAACTCTACATGGAAGACGCCCTTGTCTTGATGCGCCCAGTTCAACATCAAGTTCTACTAAAAACCCTTCCTGGACTGGCTCAATCATTTGGTTCTATCATTGATGCTTTGAGTTTCCCTGACGCTATCGCTACCCTCTGTGGTGATGATGTCTGCCTCATCGTCTGTGAAGATGCAGAAGCTGCTCAACATTGCTTTGAAGATCTGAAAAAATTTGCCCCACCATTTTTCTTTGGTGAATAGCAAAATCCCGTGTCTGATGAGGCACGGAATTTTTTTATCTTCTTTACTGAGATGGATTTTCTTTTTTAGTTCGTGCCAATCTCAGGGCACGATTTGGATTGAGACGATTAAATAGTTCTTCCAATTTCTTTTCATTCCAAACATCTGCAGCGGAAACGAAATTTCCATCCGCATCTCGGAAAGATATCGGTTTATCTCCCATACCAGTCTCCTAGTCTACAAATTCAAACTCAAATTTACCAATTCGGACCAAATCACCGTCTTTAGCACCACGCGCACGAAGGGCTTCATCAACCCCCATACCACGAAGCTGGCGAGCAAATTTCATGACTGATTCGTCACGTTCAAAGTTGGTCATATTAAAGAGTTTCATCAGTTTTTCACCAGAAAGCACCCATGTTGCATCGTCATCACGACTAATTTCAAAGGCTTTTTCTTCCTCGTCAAAGCCGTAGTATGCTTCTTCTTCCATATCTGACTCGTCATAGAGCAAGAATTCTGGTGTCTTGTCTAACAATTCAGCTGTAGCATCCAATAGCGTTGCAAGACCTTGCTTAGTCAAACCAGAAATTGGGAAGATAGCTGGTAACTCTTCAAATTCATCATAATTTTCAGCCAATTTTTTCTTAAATTCTTCAAGATTTTCCTGACTCTCAGGCATATCCATCTTATTGGCTACGATAATCTGTGGACGCTCCATGAGGCGAAGATTGTATGACTCCAACTCCTTGTTAATGGCAAGATAATCCTCATAAGGATCACGGCCTTCGCTAGCTGACATATCAATGATATGAAGGATGACACGGGTACGCTCGATGTGACGGAGGAACTGAGTTCCCAAGCCAACACCTTGACTAGCGCCTTCAATCAAACCTGGCAGATCGGCTACTGCAAAGGAGTCACCTGATTGAGTACGAACCATACCTAGATTTGGCACAATAGTCGTAAAGTGGTAGGCACCAATTTTGGGTTTAGCAGATGTGATAACACTTAAAAGTGTTGATTTCCCTACTGATGGGAATCCTACTAAACCGACATCTGCCAAAATTTTTAGTTCTAATTGTAATTCACGCTCCTGACCTGGTTCTCCATTTTCAGAGATTTCCGGTGCAGGATTTTTTGGTGTCGCAAAGCGGATGTTTCCTCGTCCACCACGACCACCGTGGGCTACAATAAATTCTTGCCCATGTTCAATCAAATCTGTTAAAACTTTGCCAGTCTCTGCATCACGGACAGTCGTACCTTGCGGCACTCGAACTCTGAGGTCCTCTGCACCACGACCATGCATCCCTTTAGTCATTCCTTTTTCACCAGAATCAGCCTTGAAATGACGGTTATAACGGAAATCCATCAAGGTACGTAGTCCTTCGTCTACAACGAAGACGACATTCCCTCCACGACCACCGTCACCACCCCAAGGACCGCCATTAGGGACATATTTTTCACGGCGAAAGGCAACCATGCCATCACCACCATTACCAGCCTTGACCTTAATCTTGGCTGTATCTAAAAACATACTCATTTTTTCTTCTCACTTTAAAAAAGGGCTGGGAAATCCCAGTCACTAAATTTTCTTGAATCTATTTTATAGATTACTGAGGGCACCAATTGCAGTTGCAAAAATTCCCAATAAACTTGCTACTAGCATGATAATCACTATAAACAAGGTTATTTTCTCAAACATAGTTTTTTTACGATTTCCATTATCTCCAAATGCCATTTTTCTCTCCTTCGTTACATTCTATTTTCTATTATCTTAGCATGAATTCAACTAGTTTTCAATAGTCAGTTGCTACAGGCGCAATAATCCATAAAATGATATAAGCTACAATTCCCGCTCCGTAACAGAAAGCAAGGACACCCCATATTACGCGAACGATAGTTGGATCCATATCTAGATAATGAGCCACTCCGGCACAAACACCCGCAATCTTTTTATCACGACCGCTTCTCATTAATTGTTTTTTCATAGCTGTTCCTCTTTCTATTCTTCATGGTCTTTCAAATAATCTCTGATGCTGATTAACTGCGTTTTTGAAGCCTTCAGCATGCGTCTAGATCCTTTTACCGGTACAGCAACCACCTGTTGTGGTAAATACAAAACTGTCTTAAAGATACGCTGGCTGACCGTATCATCTTTTGCTAAATCTTTCTGGAAATTATTTGAAATAATAGCATCAAGATAAAACTCATGCACCCGTTTTCCAAAGTTCTCAGCTGAAATCTCGTACAACTTCTCTGATAAAGTATGCTCATTCATGTCTGGTGTTGCAATCAGGGCTTCCAAAATAGCTCCAGCCAAATCATGTTCACCGTAATACAAGGTTCCAAACATCTTGTCATTGATCAGATTGTCCAGATAAGGATTTCCGTGAGCAATGACAGGCGTCCCACTGGCTAAGCTTTCCAAGTAGGTCAAGCCTTGGGTTTCACTTGTCGATGCCGAGATGAAGAAATCCGCAGCCTTATAGTAAAGAGCTGTCTCACTAGGAGCAATCATCCCTGTAAAGACAACAGAGTCTTGAATCTCTAGTTTCTGGGCTTGCTCTTTGAGGTCATCCAGATAAGGACCATCCCCAGCTACCACCAGTTTAACCTTGTCTTCTTCTTTCAGAACTTCTGCAAAGGCTGCTAGTACTGCTTGAATATTTTTTTCATAGGAAATTCTGGAAAGACTAAGCAACATCTTTTCATCATCTTGAATCCCTAGTTTAGTACGCAGTTCTGTCAAATTTTCCTGCTTGATTTCCGGACGCTCAAACTTAGCTAATTCAATCCCAGTTGGAATGACCCGTTTTTCAACCTTAACCTTATAGTCAGATAGCAAGTCACGGACAATCTCACTCGGGCAAATAACCCCATCCACATCATGCAAGAAACCTCTAACCAAGTACTTGACCATACTCGGACGAATCAACATCCCCTTGGCAATATAATGCACATAGTCTTCGTATTGGGTGTGATAGGTATGGATGACTGGAATCTTCAATTCACGCGCAATCCAAATCCCCAACAAGCCAAGAGAAAATTCTGTCTGGGTATGAATAATATCCAGCTGATACTGCTTGGCAATTTCAAGTGCCTTGCTAAAGCCTCGATAGGCAAAGCGGCGATCCTTAAAAGCAAAGAATGGAACACTTGGAATGCGGATAATTTGCCAATCTTCATAGCGATTGACATCCTTATCTGTCGTCGTAAAGATAAAAACAGCATGTCCCTGTTTTTCAAGTTCTGTTTTTAAGGTTCGAATACTGGTCGCAACACCAGAAACCTGAGGAAAATAGGTATCTGTAAATAAACCAATTCGCATAGATTACCTCACTTTTTACTTTCTCCCTAAAGCGGCTTGTTTCTCATAAAAATCCAACCAGATTTGTAACAGATGCTCTTCTGAATATTCTCTGGAAATATTCTTAGCCTTTTCTTTGAGGTCTTTTAAGGCAGCAGGATTTGCTTGATATTTCAGAATAGCTTCTTTCATCTCTTCTCTATCTGCTGTCGCCCTATAATTTCCCTCCAAAATCACCTTATAAAGATCTAAATCACGCAACATAATAGGAGCTTCACAACTAGCAGCCTCTAAAATCGTCATAGGGAAGAGCTCATTATAACTAGGCAATAAGAAAAGGTCCGCTAGGGCATACAATTCGCGCATCCGCTCTGGTGATACAATACCTGGAAAAATCAAATTTTTAGGGGGATTTTCCATCATTTTCTTGTAGCGTTCATAACCATCTGTCATACCACCAAAAGAGAAACCACCAGCCCAGATAAAGGTAATCTGCGGCAATTCCTCAGCCAGACGGATAAAGTCATCAATCCCTTTACGTTTCTGAACTTGACCAGCACCCACTACGATAAACTGATTATCACTAAGAGCTAGCTCTGTTCGCAGTCTGACTATCTCTTCTTGCGGAAGGGGATGCCATTTTTCCTTGTTTACAAAGTTAGGAATATAGGTCACTTTTTCACGTGGAATACCAGCTGCCACCAAATCCTCAATAAACATAGGATTGACCACCACCAAGTGCTCCATCCGGTTGTAAAAAGAAAATACATAGCGTTTCACAATCCCCTTTAAGAAAAATGGAATTTTCAAACTCCCCTCAAGTGTATCAGGTAAGAAATGCACATAGCCAATTTTCCTTCCTGAGCGTTTCTTTTGGAAGGTTGATAAATAATAGGGGAAATCAATTGTATGAAAGTGAGTCACATCTGCCTCGATTGGAAGATTTTCTGTAACAATCAATTGGTCCTTTGCATCACGGTGAAGAAGACGAACTAATTCACGGTAAGCACCTGAAACTCCTTGTCCTGCTACTTTCTCACTTGAACTCAACATATTGATGCGTAATTTCTTTTTTTCCATAGCTACTATTATATCATTTTCTTTGAATAAAATCAGCAAAAGAAAGGAGAGACTAAAGGAAAAGAAGGGAAATTTCCTCACTTTTCCAACGGTCTCTCACATGCTTTTATATGTTTACTTAATGCCTAGGGCAATGCGTGCATAGCGACTCATTTTTTCAACGGTCCAGGCTGGATACCAAACCAATTTAACTTCAGTATCCGTTACTTCTGGTACCTCTGTCATGGCATCATAAATCTGATCCGTCAAAAGGTCGGCTAGGGGACAACCCATAGTTGTCAAAGTCATATCAATCTCTGTTTGCCCTGTGTCGCCGTCAAAACGAATCTCATAAATCAAACCAAGATTGACAATATCGATTCCCAACTCAGGGTCGATGACTTCTTCCAAGGCTGTTAAAATCCGTGTTTTGATGTTTTCAATTTGCTCTTCTGTATAAGCCATATTCATCCTCACTCTTAGTCTTCAATAAAATCACGAAGCGGTTTGCTGCGACTTGGTTGGCGTAGTTTTCTCAAAGCCTTTGCTTCAATCTGACGGATACGCTCACGAGTTACGTTAAAGACTTTCCCCACATCTTCAAGAGTGCGCATTTTCCCATCATCTAACCCAAAACGTAGACGCAAAACATTTTCTTCACGGTCTGTAAGAGTATCCAAAACCTCATCCAACTGCTCACGCAAGACGATACGAGTTGTATAATCCACTGGATTTTCAATCACTTCGTCTTCGATAAAGTCCCCAAGATGGCTATCATCCTCTTCACCAATCGGTGTTTCAAGAGATACTGGTTCTTGGGCAATCTTCAAGATTTCACGAACCTTATCAGGTGTCATATCCATACGTTCAGCGATTTGTTCTGGTGTCGGATCTTGTCCCAATTCTTGAAGGAGGTTACGCTGCTCACGAACAAGCTTGTTAATCGTTTCAACCATGTGAACTGGGATACGGATGGTACGAGCTTGATCCGCAATAGCACGAGTGATAGCCTGACGAATCCACCAAGTTGCGTAAGTTGAGAACTTGAATCCTTTAGAATAGTCAAACTTGTCAACAGCCTTCATCAAGCCCATATTTCCTTCTTGAATCAAGTCAAGGAACTGCATACCACGACCGACATAGCGTTTGGCAATAGAAACAACCAAACGAAGGTTGGCTTCCGCAAGACGTTGTTTGGCTTCGATGTCACCCGCTTCAACAGCCAGCGCTAACTCTTTTTCCTCTTCATTGGTTAAGAGAGGAACGACCCCGATTTCTTTCAAGTACATACGGACAGGGTCATTGACCTTAGCCGAAGTTGAACCAATCAAGTCCTCGTCACTGAGTTCTGGTTCTTCTTCAGCACTAAGAACACGCGCACTTGGATTTCCTTCGTTATCTGTGATAGAAATCCCTGCATCTTGAATCCGTTGCAAGAGATCTTCAATCCCATCAGCGTCCAAGGTAAAAGGAACGACAAGACTAGCATTGATTTCATCATCAGTTGCTGTCCCTTTTTGCTTATGATTACGGATAAATTCTGCTACTTGTACGTCAAATGTTGTTACTTCTTTTTGTTTTGTTGCCATTATTACTCCATTCTTCTCTTTTGGGAAATTAAACGTTCCAATTCTTCTAGGGCTGTGTCGGTATCTCCTACATGGCTAGCTTCCTGCACCTTCTTTTTGATTCTCATATTGTCCTGATTCAAGAGAGCCTTGTTTCGAGTCATTTCTACTTCACTTAGTTCCTGAGGTGACATCTCAGCAGGTAAATCCTGAGCTAAGACTTGGTACCAAGCTCTTTCAACTTCCTCTGTCTGTTCTGCTAAAACTTCCGGAGGAAGATTGCCATACTGACCAAGCAAGTCATATAAGACCTGAAATTCAGGTGTGTCAAATGAAAAGTCTTCTCGCAAGCGGTAATCGTTCAAAACAAGAGGGGATTCCATCATTCGATAAAGTAGATGGGCTTCTGCCCTCATAATAGCTGATAACTGCTTGGTGACAGGCATAGTGATTTGCGTCGATCTGGAAATCCCTTCCATGCGATTCTGCCTTTGCACCTGACGACTTTCATTCACAATCTGCTCAATCTGGGCATAATCAAAGGACGCCAAACTGTCAGCTAAAATATGAATATAGCTGTTTTGAGCAGTGATAGACTTTTCTTGAACAATCAAGGGAGCTATTTTTTCAATAAACTCAATCTGAGCCTGCAGATTTTCACTATTTTCAGGTTTGTACTGGTGAATGTAGAACTCAATCGGACTAATACGAGTTTTCGTTAATAGATAGGCCAAGTCTTCTGGTCCATTTTTTTGTAGATACTCATCTGGATCCAAGTTATCAGGCATGCTAACGATTTGCACAGGCATATCACCAATTTCATCCAAGGCTTTCAAAGTCGCAGCTTGCCCAGCCTTATCGCCATCGTAAACAAGAACCAACTTCTTGGTTAACCTTTTCAGATGCTCAACATGCTCACGACTTAAGGCTGTTCCCATAGATGCGACAGCATTTTCGATTCCAGCCCGATAGGCTGCAATGACATCCATGAATCCTTCCATCAGGTAAATCTCACTGGCTTTACCAGAAGATTTTTTTGCCCTATCCATATGATATAATTCGTAACTTTTGTTAAAAATTGCAGTCGATCGGCTATTTTTATACTTAGAAGTTTGTGAATCCGTTTTCTGCCAGATACGACCTGAGAAGGCAATAACCTTTCCCTGATCATTGGTCAGGGGAAACATGATGCGATTGTGAAAAGTGTCTACAAATTGATTGGCATCTGATAGGTAAAATAGCCCTGAATCTAGAAAATCCTCCTCACGATACTGACCAGACAAACGTTGATAGAGATAGTTTCGTTCTGGAGGTGCCAAACCAATCCGAAAATGCTTGAGCACTTCATCTGTCAAACCACGCTGATAGAGGTAGTTTCTGGCCTCTTCCCCCATGGTCGTTGTCATGAGAATAGCATGATAAAATTTGGCAGCATCTTCATGCATATCATAAAGAGCTTGGTGAGGCGAGGCTGGCTTCTGTTCACTATAAAGCGGTTTTTCCACCTCTATCCCGACACGCTGACCTAAGATTTGGACAGCCTCCATAAAGGGAACCCCTTGGTACTCCTCGATGAACTTAAAGACGTCACCTGAGCGACCACAACCAAAACAGTGGTAAAACTGCTTGTCCTCTACAACGTTGAAAGAAGGTGTTTTTTCACCATGAAAAGGACAGAGCCCTAGATAGTTCCGTCCTGCCTTTTGTAAAGAAATCACATCTCCTATGACTTCCACAATGTTGGCATTGTTTTTGATTTCTTCAATGACTTGTTTGTCAACCATACACAATACCTCCATGTTATCATAGTTTACTTTATATAGTATACTTTATTTCAGAAAAAAAGTAAACCATTTCACTCATTTTCCCTACTTTATTCAAAGAGCTGATAATAATCAGAGATTTTCATTTTTGCTTTTTCTTCTTGGTTCAAATCTTGGATAATTCGTCCTTCTTTCATGACAATCAAGCGATTGCCATATTTGAGAGCATCTTCCATATGGTGGGTAATCATAAGCGCTGTCAGCTGATCTTTCTTGACAAACTCATCCGTCAATTCCATCAAGGACACACTGGTCTTTGGATCAAGGGCTGCAGTATGCTCGTCTAACAAGAGTAATTCAGGACGCTTCAAGGTTGCCATCAAGAGACTCAAAGCCTGTCTTTGTCCACCTGATAAGAACTCAATCGGTGTATTCAAGTGTTTCTCAAGACCGTTTCCCACTTTTTCAATAGTTGCCTGAAACTCATCCTTATAGCTAGTCAAGCGTCGTGGAAATAGTCCACGTTTTTCACCACGAAACTTGGCAATCAAAAGATTTTCAGCTACTGTCATACGAGGAGCTGTCCCCATCTTAGGATCTTGGAAAACTCGAGACAAATACTTAGCTCGCTTCTCTGGTGAAAACTTGGTAACATCTTCACCCAAGATACGAATAGTTCCACTGGTTAATGACAAGGTTCCTGCAATAGTGTTAAAGAGGGTCGATTTCCCAGCACCATTTCCACCTAAAATCGTGATAAAGTCCTGTTCAAAAATTTCTAAGGAAACATCATTTAAAATAATCTTTTCTTCATCAAAGCCATTTTTAACGACTTTGGTAGCATTTTTTAATTCTACAATTGCTGTCATTTGCTTAATTTGGCTCCTTTCAAGATTGTTTGCTTAAATGTTGGAATCATGAGGCAGACTGCTAAAATCAAGGCGCTGTACAAACGAAGATAACTTGTATTAAAGCCAAGCGCAATAACTGCCCACACTAAAAATTGATAGGCGATAGAACCCACAACGATGGCGATCAGACGCTCTGCCAAACTCAAACTCTTGAAAATAACTTCCCCAATAATCAAACTTGCAAGACCTACAACGATAACCCCAATTCCTCGAGATACATCGGCATACCCTTCTTGCTGGGCAATAAGAGCTCCTGCAAGGGCAATCACACCATTTGATAAGACCAAGCCCATAAGCTCCATGCGACCAGTATGAATCCCGAAACTTCTAGCCATATCAGGATTGTCACCTGTAGCAATATAGGCTTGTCCGAGTTTAGTGTCCAAGAAAAAGAGCATGAGAGCAATAACAATACTCACAAAGATGAGGCCTGTCAAGAGTTGATTCAAATCCGAATCAAAAGGCAAGACATCCTGAATTTGCTTGGTTCCAAGTAGTCCTAAGTTTGCACGTCCCATAATCAAGAGCATGATAGAGTGACAGGAAGTCATCACCAAAATCCCTGAGAGCAAAGTTGGGATTTTCCCTTTTGTATAAAGAAGTCCTGCTGCCATGCCAGCCAAACAACCTGCTCCTACAGCAACAAGTGTCGCTAAAAAAGGATTCACGCCTTTGGTTATCAAAGTGACAGCAACAGCTCCCCCAAGAGGGAAGGAACCTTCTGTCGTCATATCTGGAAAGTTCAAAATCCTAAATGTCATAAAGATTCCCAGACCTAGAATAGCCCAGACAAATCCTTGAGAAATAATAGATAATATCATCTGTTTCTTAACCTTTTCTATATGATTTCTATTGTAAAAAATTGGAGGAGATGTCCCCAACTCCTCCATTTTAGATTATTCAATCACTTGTCCTGCTTCTTTTAGAACAGATTCAGGAATCGTAATACCTAATTCTTGTGCCAATTTTTTGTTAATCACTGACTTACCAGTTGAAAAGACATTGACTGAAGTATCAGCTGGTTTTGCACCTTTCAAAACTTGCGCAATCATTTTACCAGTTGCCACACCAAGGTCATGTTGGTCAACTACAACTGATGCCAAACCACCAGCTTCTACCATGGCAGTCGCACTTGGGTAGATTGGTTTTTTAGCTGATTGGTTGCTTGAAACAACTGTTGAAAAGGCTGAAGCAATTGTGTTGTCGATTGGAACCCAGATAGCATCGACCTTGCTAGTCATAACGTTAACTGTTGAAGCAATTTCATTTGTTGAAGGAACTGCAAATGTTTCCACTGTCAAACCTGCTTTTTCAGCATAAGCCTTAAATTCTTCTACCTGTGTTTTTGAATTGTCTTCGCTGCTTGAATAAAGAGCTCCAATTGTTTTCACATTTGGTGTGAGAGCTTTGATGAGTTCAACTTGTTGTTGAGCTGGATTGTGGTCAGATACACCTGTAATGTTGCCACCTGGTTTTTTCAAATCTTTAACCAAGTTAGCACCAATTGGGTCAGTAATAGCGGCCATGATAACCGGTAGGTCTTTTGTAGCACTAGCCAAACCTTGAGCAGCTGGTGTTGCAATACCAACCACAAGGTCATTCCCATTTGCAACCAATTGTTTACTCATTGTCGCAACCTTACTTTGGTCACCTTCTGAGTTCATAAAATCGATTTTAACTTGATCATCTTTATAGCCTTCTTCTGCAAGTCCATCTTGAATCCCTTTATAAATCAAGTCAAGAGAGGGATGGCTCACAAACTGAAGGACACCAACTTTGGCAACTTTCTTTTCATTCTTAGCTTCTGGTTTATTCATTGAAGAGTAAATCAAGCTTCCTGCTACTAAGACTGCTAATGCAGCGATAATTCCAATCAAACGTTTATTTTTCATTCTATTTCTCCTTTTATTCCTTTAAAATACTTCACTTATATAATACTCTTCGAAAATCACATTCAAACCACGTCAGCGTCGCCTTACCGTAGCTATGGTTACTGACTTCGTCAGTTCTATCCACAACCTCAAAGCAGTGCTTTGAGCAACCTGCGGCTAGCTTCCTAGTTTGTACTTTGATTTTCATTGAATATAAACAAGCTACGCCATCGTTTTCTTTCCATACTAACCTCCATCAAAAAAGTCCTCACACAAAAAACTTGTGTGAGGACGTCGATGCGCGGTACCACCTCAATTATAGGGAATTTCCCTATCGCTCTGTCTCGCAATAACGAGATGCACTGTAAGGTGTGCTCACCGAATTTTTATGATTTCAAATTCTAAATACCATTCAGCCCAATTTTCATCATCATCACTTATCTGTTTTCAGCTACCACAGACTCTCTAAAAAGTTTGTATGATTACTTTTCTGAATGGTTAAATTATATCATTTTTCAACTACTTGTCAAGACTCTTTTAGCATTTTTTTGAAAGATTCAAAAACTTCCCCTATAGAAAAGAGGAAGTTTGATAGGTATCAGCCTGAATTACGCAAACCTGTCGCAATTCCGTTGATGGTTGTATGGATTAATTTTTCTTGATCGCTTGATAATTCTCCTCGACGTTGACGTTTAATCAACTCCAACTGGATATAGTTGAGGATATTAAAGTAAGGCATACGGTAATCCAAACTCGCTTTTAGATATGGATTTTCAGCTAAAAGTTCATCGTAACCTTCGATAGCCAAGATGACTTCCTTGGTAACTTGCCATTCATTTAAAATTGTCTCATAGATTGCTTTTACTTCTTCATCCTCACACAGTTTGGCATATTCAAAAGCAATATTCATATTTGATTTTGACAAGACCATGTCGACATTTGAAAGAAGCGATTGGAAGAAAGGCCAATTTTGGTACATATCTCGTAGGATAGCGATATTTTCTGGATTTTTATCGATAAATTCCTTGAAGCTTGAACCAACCCCATACCATCCAGGGAACATGACGCGACTTTGCGACCATGAGAATACCCAAGGGATAGCTCGCAAACCACCGATTTCAGTAATAGTCTTACGAGCAGCTGGACGAGAACCAATATTAAAGCTTGAAATAGCCTTGATTGGACTTGACTCGAAGAAATAATCATAGAAATGGTCATTACCAAAGACCAAATCACGGTAGATATCGTAACTACGGTCCACCACTTGGTCCATAATAGCTTCATAACGATTTGAGGTATTGGTATCACTCTTCTTCTGAGTAATCATACGGTTAATGGCTGCTGAAACCAGCATTTCAAGGTTATAGTAGGCTGCGTCTTTGTTACCGTATTTATTCCCAATTACTTCACCCTGCTCCGTCAAACGGATACGATCCTTGATAGATTTGAGCGGTTGAGATGTGATGGCTTCATAGGTTGGTCCACCACCACGACCGACAGTCCCACCACGGCCATGGAAGAAGGTAACCTTAACGCCAAATTCATCTCCAATAGCAGTCAATTGTTGTTGAGCCTTGTAGAGGGTCCAACATGATGATAGGTAGCCACCATCTTTATTACTATCAGAGTAACCAAGCATGATTTCTTGATAGTTATTGCGAGAAGCAATCCATTTCTTAGCAAGAGGAAGAGAAAGATATTCTCTCATGGTTTCTTCTGAGTGATCCAAGTCCTCAATTGTTTCAAAGAGAGGAACAATTTGGACTCGGGCTCTTTCTTTATCAACTAGCCCTACTTCTTTTAACAAGATAGCCAATTCCAACATGTCTGATACGCTGGTTGCATGTGAAATGATAGTCTGACGAATAACATCATCTCCCAACTTATCTTTCAACTTACGAGCAGCCTTAAAGATTGCTAATTCTTTTTCAAGTAACTCTGATTTTTCAACATGAGTGGCAGAAAGAATACGTGGATCTTCCTCTAATTCTTTCAAGAGAAGCTGGCATTTTTCTTCTTCACTTAGTTCGCTATAACGCGAATGAATTCCTGCTGATTTCAAAAGTTCAGCTACACAGGCCTCATGAACACTAGAATCTTGACGCATGTCAATAGATGCCAAATAGAAACCAAAAATTTCAACTGCCTGAATTAACTCAACAAAATCACCAGAAATCAGTGCTTCACCCTTATTTTCCAAGAGGGAATCACGAATAGTAATTAAATCCTTATAAAAATCATTGGCCGTTTCATAGCGAGCCCCAACTTCCTTATCCTCAATCAGATAGGTTTTTGTTGCTTGGATTTTTGATTGAATATCAAACAAGGCACGGCGGTATAGCTCTTTTTCACGATAAATCGAATTATCCTTAGACTGACGAGCCATTTCTCTGACTTGCTTGCTTACATTAACAATACTGGTTGAGAGAGAGAACTCACGATAAAGTTGGTAAATCTTTTCATCATAGTAGTTCATGATGACTTCACACTGAGTCATAGCAGATTGTTTCAAGGTATCTGCTGTAACAAAAGGATTCCCATCACGGTCTCCACCAATCCACATTCCCATGGTAATTGGTTTAGGATGTTTCAACTCCAAGCCGTGTTTTTTAGCCAGACGCTTGTACTCAGCAGTCAAATGAGGAACAGCTTTCAGGAATGAACTATTGTAGTATTCCATAACATTCGTGATTTCATTGGTGACTTTCAATTTCTTTTCACGAATCATGTCTGTCTGCATGATAATCTCAATGTAACGACGGAGATCATTATGCCATTTTTCCTTATTAATCAAGCCTAATTTTACATCACGGTACTTACGCAAAAGGGTATGGATATGGTTAGTCAAATCCAACATACTCTTACGTTGCACTTGTGTTGGATGGGCTGTCAAAACAGGGACAACATTCAAGTGTTCTAGAATTTCAACCGCATTTTCTTTTTCTGCAACCATTTTAATTGTTGCTGATAATTTCCCAAGATAATCTTGATCGATATTATTTTGGTGGTTGATTTCATAAGCCAAATCCACGTCTTCTGAAATATTAATCAAAAGAGGCAAGATAGAGAAATAGCGTGAAATATAAGCCATTTCATCATTTGACAGACTCGTAACCAATTGGTTCAAGCCTTGATAATCTTCTTGAGTTGACAATTCTTTCAACTGCATGATTTTTTCAAAAGTCTCTGGGGCAAGCATGTTTTTAGTGATATCTTCTAACAATTCTGTTAAAATCAATACTTCTTCTTGCACGACAGCTTTATTACTATAGTTTTCTAATTTTTGAAGAGACATAGGCAATCCTTTCCACTCTCAGCTCTACATATAGTTTGATGAGTGAGCTTCTAACTCCTCATATAATTGGGCACGTTTTTCACTTGCATCAATATTTAAGACAAAGGCGATGGCTACAGACAAGACTAGGAGACTGTTTCCTCCTTGCGATAAGAAAGGGAAAGTTACTCCTGTCGAAGGAATAATACCAGAAATTCCACCGATATTGACAAAGACCTGTACCAACATCATCCCCCCAACCCCAATCGCCATCATGGAATTAAAGGGATTCTTAGCACGAATTCCTACTAGAATAATTCTCAAAATAAGGAAAAAGACAAGTGCTAAAATCAATCCAGCTCCCACAAATCCAAACTCTTCAATGACAATTGAAAATACAAAATCTGTATGGGCCTCTGGTAAATAACCTCGTTTTTCGATTGAATTTCCTAAGCCTAGACCAAACCACCCACCATTCACCATGGCAAAGTAGGAATTGGCGAGTTGGTGACCTGCTCCTGCCAAATCAGCAAAGGGGTTAAAATAAGCACTGAAACGCTTGGCAACGTAGCCAAATACTGGAATTTTTGAAAATTTATCAACCCCTATAAAAGAAATCAGTGATAAGGATAGGGCAGAAACTCCCACCAAAATTCCCAAAAAAGCAATAAACCATCTATAAGCGATACCACTAATCGTATACATAATCAAGGCAACCAAAGCTAAAATAGAAGCATTCCCCAAATCTGGGAAAATAGCAAGGCTCCCAATCAGTACAAAGAGAACAAAGCGCCAGTCATTAAAAGCTCGAGGAAGCCACTGATTTTGTGTCAAAACTTGAAAATCATAAATAGCTATATCCTCTTGTTGTTTGGAAAATCTATTTGCTAAATACCAAATAATAATAATTTTCAAATATTCGGCTGGCTGAATGGTCAAAGGTCCTACAGAAATCCAGCCATAGGCTCCATTGACAGGAATACCAATCAAACGAGCCAAAACTAAAAGAATCAGCTCAACGAACATAACGATAAATAAAAGACGTTCATTTCTTAAAAAATTCAGTCTCAACTTATATATCAAGGCAATCAGTATCAAACTAAATATCCAAAATAGTCCCTGACTTCGGACCAATTGCAGTGCACTTTGGCCTTCTTGAATTAAAATAGCACTGGTTGTCGAATAAACCACAATCAAGCCCAAAATAGATAAAAGTAAGTAAGGAACTAGAATAGAATAATTTAATAGGTGCCTTTTACTAATCTTCATAGTATCACCAATCTAATGAGAACAACACAATTGCTTCCCAAATTCCGTTTGTTTTCTAGTTTTGATTGCTATTATACCATTTTTTCCGAAAGAAAAAAACTCTTATCCATCAGATAGAAGATTTTCTCATAAGAAAAAGAGCACTTGGCCCTTTTCTGTTTTATTCTTTTGATGAACTGCTTGAGCTTGAATCTCCGCCACCAATATATTGGGTAAAGATATTTTGGAAGGCTTGATCTTTAACCTTGATATTAGCTGCTTGTAATTCTTTTCCGATAACGCTTTGAACAAATGTTGAATCATTTTGTTTTTGAGTCAAGATAACAGTTTTTAATTTTTCTTTGTAGTCATCGATATTAGATGATTTTTCTGTTTTCTTAGTGAGTTTTACAATGTAATATTGGCTACTGTAAGCTTGTGTGCCAGCGGCTGTGATCACATCAGAAACACCATTTACATCTAAAGCAAAAGCAGCTTTTTTAACTTGTTCTGGTACTTCTGTTGAAGCAGAATCAAAGGTGATTTCTCCACCATTCGCTTTGGTTTTCTCATCTGTTGAGTTATCTTTAGCTAGTTGAGCGAAATCTGCGCCACTTGCCTTAGCTTTTTCGAGGACTTCTTTCGCTTTATCCTCATTATCAAGACGAATGATTTGAGCCGTTACATCTGGAGTGTACTCGTCAAATGCTTTCTTATAGGCATCATCTGTCAATTCAGCTTCTGCTGCCTTCTTAACTGCCAACTCAACTAATTTACTTGTACGAATTTGAGCTTTACGTGTTTCAAGGGTCATTCCTGCTTGTGACAAGACACGTTGGTAGTTCTCACCATATTGTTTCTCTTCTTCGGCAATAGTATCATTGACTTCTTTGTCATCTACTTCTGAACCGTATTGTTTCTCAAATACTTTTTGAATGGTCAAATTCAACAACACTTGTTGGGCTGAAGGATTGCTTTTCACTTGCTCATAAAATTGATGTTCTGTGATGACATCCCCTTTCATGCTGATAAGATCTGCTCCTTCTGAACCTTTCGAACAAGCTGCTAAAGTTGCTACTGATAATAATGTAATGGCACCTGCCAATAGTTTTTTCTTCATGTCTACTCCTTTGAGATAAGTGTTACCCTATCTATTTTACTATATTTTCTTAAATTTTTCTGAAAATCATTCGCTGTCAGGCAATTGAACATCTGCTATATTTTTACGAAGCATGAGGATGCCGTCACCCAGAGGTACTAATGTTGCGGTGAGGCCTGGATTGTCTAAGGTTGCATCAAATAATCTTTGAAGTCCTCTGTAAATAGTTCGCTGACCTCGACGAACTTCCATAATATCCTTGGCAACATCACCACCTTGAAAAATATCATCCAAGACAACCACACCACCGACTTCCAAATGTTTGAGGATTTCTGGCAGAAAGACGATGTATTTAGACTTGGCTGAATCCATAAAGACGAAATCATAGGACTCTGTCAAGGTAGATAAGACATCTACCGCATCTCCTTCTAGGAGCGTAATTTGCTTGCGACTGTCAAACTGGGCGAAATTTTCCTTGGCAAATCCAATCATCTCTGGATTGCGGTCAATAGTTGTAATCTTGGCCTTTGGCGCATGTTCCGCCATCAAGAGGGCTGAAAAACCAATAGCCGTCCCTATTTCCAGAATGTTTTTAGGTTGTATGGTTTCCATGAGAAAACGGAAATAAGCAACCGTTTCATGGGGAATAATGGGAATATTTTCCTTGCGAGCAAAGTCTTCCAATTCTTTCAAAGATCCTGTGACTTGCTTTTGGCGCTGACGCATCAAGTCCACAATTTCTTCTTTAACGACAGGACGACGCATGTTATGGTTGGCATTTTTACTATACGATTCAACCATCTTATGCCAATCCCAATTTTTCAACAAGGGCTTCAAACTCATTCAAACGACGTTCAAAGACTGCAAAGGCATCGTTGAGATAGTCTTCCTTCTCCATATCAACACCAGCTTTTCTCATGACATTAAGTGGATAGTCAGATTTACCTGCCTTGAGGTAGTCGATATAGCGATCACGGTCTTCTTGATTACCATGAACAATCTTTTCAGCCAAGGCTGAGGCTGCTGCAAAACCTGTTGAATATTGGTATACATAGTAGTTATAGTAGAAGTGTGGAATACGAGCCCACTCGTATTGGATTTCAGGATTGTCTTCCTTACTCAAACCATAATACTCTTGGTTCAAGTCTGCGTAGAGTTTATTTAAGAAATCGCTTGTCAAGACTTCACCATTTTGATCCGCTTGGTGAATCGCGTGTTCAAACTCGGCAAATTGAGTTTGGCGGAAAACTGTTCCACGGAAACCATCTAGGAAGTTATTGAGAATAGCAAAGCGCGTTGCGTCGTCTTCCACTTCTTCCAATAATTTCTCCGTCAAGATATTTTCATTGGTAGTTGATGCAATCTCAGCCAAGAAGATAGAATAATCTCCGTAAACATAAGGCTGCGTTTCACGAGTATAGCTTGAATGCATACTGTGACCTGTTTCATGGACAAGGGTAAAGAGATTGTCTAGATTGTCCTGCCAGTTAAGGAGCATAAAGGCATTTGTATCGTAAGAACCACCAGAATAGGCCCCTGAACGCTTGCCTTGATTTTCATAAACATCAATCCAACGCTCACTGAAGGCACGTTTAACACGGCTCAAGTAATCCTCACCCAAGACTGCTAAGGCTTCTTCTGCTTTTTTCAAGGCTTCTTGGTAGGTAAAACTATATTCAACAGATGAAAGTGGTGTGTAGACATCGTACATCTTGAGGTCTGAAATTCCCAAAATCTTTGAACGAAGCTCAAGGTAACGATGCAAGAGTGGCAAATGCTTGCGAACTGCTGCTACCAAATTGTCATAAACACTCTCTGGAACAAAATTGGCTGCTAGGGCTGCATGACGAGCACTCTTGTAGTTGCGAACTTTGGCACGGTAGTTTTGAACCTTAACATTGGTTTGCAAGGTTTTGGCATAGGTATGTTGGAATTGTTCATAAGTCGCATAAAGAGCTTGATAGGCACCACGACGCACCTCACGATTTTTAGACTCCATCAGACGTGTGTAAGTCCCATGAGAGAGCTGCACTTCCTTACCATCATCGTCAAGGACATAAGGGAAAACAATATCCGCATTGTCCAAGATAGCGAAGGTTTCACTTGCTGAACCAAAGATTTCTCCAGCTCCAGCCAATAATTCTTCTTCACGTTGTGAAAGAACGTGTTCCTTGCCTTGCAAAAGCTTGTCAAAATAGTGTTGATAAACCTGCAATTTTGGCTGAGCTTCTAAAAAGTCAGCATACTGCTTTTCACTGATTTCCATAAATTCAGGTTCATAGAATGAAAAGGCTTGGTCTAGCTGGCTATAGAGAGTCATGGCCTTGGCATAGTACTCTTGGTACTTGGCTTCACGCGTGTCCTGGTCATTCTTCATATGAGCATAAACGTAAAGCTTCTCCATTTGGCGTTCCATTTCAAGAGAAAATTCAGTAATTTCGAGTAGGCTATCCGCACTATCCAAGAGATGGCCTTCATACTGGGCTGCTGTCTCCAATTTTTCTGTTAAATCTTTTAAGGCTTCTTCCCAAGCCTGGTCAGTTGGGTAAATCGTTGATAGATCCCATGTATCTTTTTCATTTATTTCATGTCTTTGTAATACCATTAGATTCCTCCATCCTTTCTATTCTACCATATTTTTTAAGAAATATTGCTGATAAAAGGCTGGTGGATAGAGCTTTTGCCAATCATTTTGAGAATTTTCTTGGTAATAGGTTTGAAAATACTGATAATAGCGAGTCAAATCTTGCTCAATTTGGCAAAACTCACCTACTAATGGTCGAATTTGTGGATGCCATTCTTTTAGCCCATAAGTTAGGAGATTTTTTCCCTTTTTATAGGCTTCTGCTTGTTCTTTCATCCAAAAGGGATTTTGATAATACAGTTGTTGCCGGATATAGCGACAGATATCCTTATCTTGAGAAACTGTAAAATGAGATATTTTTTGTTTCTTATAGGGAAAACGGAATATCTCCAGTAGACTATCTTGGCCATAGGGAAATTCCTTGATTTGATAATAGAGTCTGCCTCGGAGATCCTGGTGGATGAGATATTTAAGCCTTAAAACCTGTTTTTCCTTGTCTACTTCCCAAACATAAAAGCCCATGTTTTGACTGAAATAGAGAAAACCTTCTTGCAGACGAGTCAAACGCTCCTTGAGCCACAGTTTTTCTCCCAACAACCACAGTACTTGGTAACCCTGACTACGATAGCCCTCACTACGCTCTTTAAGAACTTTTTGAGGCAAGGGACTACATTGAACCTCTAAAGCTAGATTTCCATTTACAAATACATCCGCAATCTGTTTAAGCTCTGGAAGAGGATATTCTAATTGCACCTCTGCATCTTTTTTCAACCAGTGATAAAGGACTTCCTTATTTTCCAGATGTTCTGGACTTTCATTTTCAGAGGAAAAATCACAGTCTTTTAAGGTTTTGTGGGCAAAATGGGTCCGGACACTTGGTCCTTGACGCAAACGGAGCTGACCTCCACAAGCTGGGCAGGTGTATGCTTCCTTCTCAAGTTTAACCTCTAACACATTTACCAATTCTCCCCGAGCATCTCTCGCAACAAACATGATTTCCCTCCTTTTCTATATTATTCGTAAAAAAGAAAAAAGATCAGGAAATTCCTAATCTTCATCACTATATAATTTTAGAGTTGCAAGCGACTTTCAAGAGCTTGTGTCAACACTTCAGAATAGTTCACTTTCTCACGATCTGCAAGTCTGACTAGCCACTCTGGAACCGTAACATTTTTTCGAATCGCTTTATTATCCTTTACGAAAGGCAAGGGATTGACCTGAATCAAAGTCACAAATCCATCAGGAGCTTTCAACATAGAAATGTCACTAGGAGTAGGCAGAGCCAGTCCTTCATCAATATAAGAAGCTAAAACACTCTCAAGCATTTCCCGAGCATTTTTCATTGCAAGTTCAATCGTTGCTCCTTCAGTCCCGCCTCCAAATTCAGGAAATTCAACCCAGTATCCAGTGCCTTCTTTATGAAAAATAGCAGGATAAGATTTTAGCATAATA
The DNA here is from genome assembly GCF_001074635.1 of Streptococcus mitis. GTDB lineage: Bacteria > Bacillota > Bacilli > Lactobacillales > Streptococcaceae > Streptococcus > Streptococcus mitis_E. Next base: position 3 of record NZ_JUQO01000126.1, on the reverse strand, counting down.
CAC
>NZ_JUQO01000125.1 GCF_001074635.1 Streptococcus mitis | reverse complement strand
GAAGCTTGGTGTTCCTGATTGTGGTGCACCTTGGATTCCTTCTGAACCTGCATTAGTTCCTACCGGTCTTACAGGCTTAATAATTGGAGTATACGTTGTTTGTACTTTTACATTGTTTGACCCAGTTGCTTGTACAGTTGCTGGCTCTACTTCACCTGTATAAGTTTTATCCGTAGGTGTAAATGTTACCTCTCCTGTTTGCGAATCAATTGTATATTTACCAATGACTTCTTGAGTATCCTTTTTGTATGCTGGAATTGAATCAGTTTCTTTTCCATCTTTTACAAGTTTATAACTATTTGGTTTAACAGTAACTGTTTTTTCAACTCCATTTATCTCTACGCTTTCTGGTGAAGTAAATTTTGGAGTTCCTTTTTGAACTAATCCTTGAACCTCTGTAGAATCCGCCGGAGTTTTTTCCAACTCAATTGGAACAATAATTGGTTTGTACGAAGCTTTTGAAGTTATTGTCGTTTTATCATTATTATCATTTAGGACAGTTATCGTTCCTTGTACTTCAATGGCAGGTACATCACCTACATATGACGGTACTGGCGTAAATGTTACTTTTCCATTTGCATTAATAGTAAATGTTCCTTTTCCATCTACTGTTACAGAATCTGTTAGAGTTTTAGTCCCTGGAACTATCAATTTACGTTCTGTAACTACAGCATTTGTTACTCCTTTTGGAAGTTTAAATGTTGGCGTTGCTTCTTGTGGTAACCCTTGAATATTCGTTGTTTGTTTATTTTCAGGTGTTACTTTTAGTGGCGTTACACTTGGTGTATAAGTCGCATCTTTTGTTTCGCCATTTTCGTCTGTAGCACGTACCGTAATTCCTGTTGTTGGTCCTGTAAATCCAGGTTTTGGAACAAATGTCACTTCTCCAGTTGCTTTATCAATACTGTATGTTCCTTGATTTTCTACTTCAACTTCCTCTACAGGCGTATTATTCGTAGGATCAACTAATTTGTATTCTGTAATACGAACATCTGAGGTTGAAATCGTGAACGTTGGTGTGCCAGTTTGTGTTTTCCCTTGTAGTGCTTCTGAAGTTTTATTCTCACTAGTCATTGAAACGTCTGTTACTGTTGGTGTATACGTTGCTGTAGCAATTGTTCCATTTTTATCAACACGTTTTACAGTCACTGCTGGAGCTTCTCCAACAAAGTTTTTATCCGGCGTAAAGGTTACTGTTCCGTCTTTTGCTACTGTATAAGTACCTTTTCCTGCTATAACAACTTTTCCATCTTGATCAGCACCTTCTAAAGTTGCTGGTACTTCATCATTCATTGGAACTTCAGGTACTCCACCATTGAATACAGGTTTACCAGTTTGAACTTTTCCTTGTAATCCACTTGAAGTAGTGTTTGTACCTGTTGGTGTTACTTGAGTTACTGTTGGTACATATTTTTTCGTAACAGGTTTTCCATTTTCGTCTTCTATTTGAACAGTTACCCCTTCAGGAGTTCCATGATAACTTGGAAGTGGCGTAAATGTAATCGCATTGTCTTTTAATTCATACGTTCCAACATCAGGTACAGTAATTGTCTTAACTTTTTCATTACCATTCAATAATGTTAATGTATCTGGTTTTAAGGCAACTTTTTCATTACCTGTGTCAAAGTTTAGAGTTTTTCCATCTTCTTCATCTTTTTGATTGAAGACAATTGGAGATTTTTGAGCAAACCCTTGTAATCCAGTAGTTGCTGAATCTTTACCTGTTGGTGTTACTTCAGTTACTGTTGGTGTATAAGTTGTTTCGACTTTTGTTCCGTTCGCATCTTTAATTTGAACTTTTACAGCTTTTGCTTGTCCTGTAAATGTTTTATTAGGTGTGAAAGTAATAGTTTTACTTGCTTTATCTAAAACATATTCTCCATCACTTGTTGTAAGA
>NZ_JUQO01000124.1 GCF_001074635.1 Streptococcus mitis | reverse complement strand
GATGCTCTCTTATATGAGTCTTACCTAGTTATTGAAGAAATTTATCGCAGTCAATCTATCCTGAGTTCTCCAGACTTGGTCCAAGTTCAAGGGCTATATTTCAAGAAAACGGCTGCTCCCCTAGAGCTACGAAAACTATCTCAAGATTTTTCTAAAAACATTTCTCTATTGAACCTTGAAGTGAGGGAGGAACAAGAAAGTTTTGCTAAAGAGGTTGGCTTGCTATTGAAAGATGAGCCTGTCTCTCTGATTCAAGCTCCGACTGGGATTGGGAAAACCTATGGCTATCTCTTACCCGCTTTATCTCAAGCTAAAGAGCGTCAAATTGTCCTTAGCGTTCCGACAAAGATTCTTCAAAATCAGATCATGGAAGAAGAAGGTAAACGTCTCAAGGAAGTGTTCCATATAGATATTCATAGTTTAAAGGGACCACACAATTATCTGAAGTTGGATGCCTTTTATCGTTCCTTGCAGGAAAATGATGAAAATCGCTTATTTAGACGCTTTAAAATGCAACTCTTGGTCTGGCTGACTGAGACAGAGACAGGAGATTTGGATGAAATCGGGCAACTCTACCGTTACCAACATTTTCTAACAGATCTTCGTCATGACGGGAATTTATCATCTCAGAGCTTATTTGTGACGGAAGATTTTTGGAAACGTAGTCAAGAAAGGGCACAAACCTGCAAGCTTTTAGTGACCAATCATGCCTATCTTGTAACCAGACTGGAAGATAATCCTGAATTTGTCAGTGACCGTTTATTGATTATTGATGAAGTTCAAAAAATCTTGTTGGCTCTAGAAAATCTGCTTCAAGAGACTCACGATATCCAGTCTATTATCGATTTGCTTGATAAGGCTTTACTGGAGGAGCAAAATAAGGTCCAGCAACGAATACTAGAAAGTATTCGCTTTGAGTGCCTCTACTTGATTGAACAATTTCAGTCTGGGAAATCTAAGAAAAATATATTAGATTCTCTGTTCAATCTCCATCAATATTTTTCAGAATTAGAAGTAGAAGGCTTTGAGGAGCTGGTTCGCTATTTTACAGCTGACCGAGATTACTGGCTTGAAGCAATTGAAACGAGTCAAAAGAAAATTCAGATTTCTTCTACAAAATCAGGACGTATTCTTCTATCTTCTTTAACATCTAATTCATGTCAAGTCTTGGGAGTGTCGGCCACTCTTGAGATTAGTCAGAGGGTTTCTTTGGCAGATCTTTTAGGCTATCCTGAAGCCAAATTTGTTAAGATTGAAGCACGGGGAAAACAGGATCAAGAAGTGATCTTGGTCAAAGATTTCCCCTTGGTAACAGAAACGTCCTTAGAAATCTACGCCAAAGAGGTAGCTGATTTGCTGATGGAAATTCAAGCTTTCCAGCAACCGATTTTAGTTCTCTTTACTGCTAAAGACATGCTTTTAGCAGTATCGGATTTACTTCCAGTTAGCCACTTGGCCCAGTATAAAAATGGGGATGTTCATCAACTGAAGAAACGCTTTGAAAAAGGTGAACAACAAATCCTGCTTGGTGCAGCAAGTTTCTGGGAGGGGGTTGATTTTTCAAGTCATCCTTTTGTGATTCAAGTTGTACCAAGACTTCCTTTCCAAAATCCTCAAGAGCCCTTGACGAAAAAGATCAATCAGGAACTGAATCAGGAAGGAAAAAATGCCTTTTATGATTATCAGTTGCCAATGGCCATTATTCGTTTAAAGCAAGCTTTGGGAAGAAGTATGAGATGCGAACACCAACGTTCCTTAACCCTTGTTTTGGATAGGAGAATTGTTGGAAAGCGATATGGCAAACAGATAGTAGCATCTCTAGCAAAAGAAGCGACCGTTAAAACCGTCTCTCGATCCGAAGTTGATGAGGCTATTGATAAATTTTTAAATGAACTTTGATAAATAGTATAGTATGAAAGTATAAGGTTAGTGTATATGAAACGTTCTCTCGACTCCAGAGTCGATTATAGTTTGCTATTGCCAGTATTTTTTCTACTGGTTATTGGCGTGGTGGCTATTTATATAGCCGTTAGTCATGATTATCCAAATAATATTCTGCCCATTTTAGGGCAGCAGGTCGCCTGGATCGCCTTGGGGCTTGTGATTGGTTTTATCGTCATGCTCTTTAATACAGAGTTTCTTTGGAAGGTGACCCCCTTTCTATATATTTTAGGCTTAGGACTTATGGTCTTGCCGATTGTCTTTTATAATCCAAGCTTAGTTGCATCAACGGGTGCCAAAAACTGGGTATCGGTAAATGGTGTTACCTTGTTCCAGCCGTCAGAATTTATGAAGATATCCTATATCCTCATGTTGGCTCGTGTGATTGTCCAATTTACAAAAAAACATAAGGAATGGAGACGTACAGTTCCGCTGGACTTCTTGTTGATTTTCTGGATGATTCTCTTTACCATTCCAGTCCTAGTTCTTTTGGCACTTCAAAGTGACTTAGGGACGGCTTTGGTTTTTGTAGCCATTTTCTCAGGAATCGTCTTGCTATCAGGAGTTTCTTGGAAAATTATTATCCCAGTTTTTGTGACTGCTGTAACAGGAATTGCTGGTTTCTTAGCTATTTTTATCAGCAAGGACGGCCGGGCTTTTCTTCATCAACTGGGAATGCCGACCTACCAAATTAACCGTATTTTGGCTTGGCTCAATCCATTTGACTTTGCCCAAACAACCACTTACCAACAGGCTCAAGGACAGATTGCCATTGGAAGCGGTGGCTTATTTGGACAAGGGTTTAATGCTTCTAATCTGCTTATTCCAGTTAGAGAGTCTGATATGATTTTCACGGTCATTGCAGAAGATTTTGGCTTTATTGGCTCAGTCCTTGTTATTGCCCTTTATCTCATGCTGATTTACCGTATGTTAAAGATTACTCTTAAATCAAATAATCAGTTCTACACCTATATTTCCACAGGTTTGATTATGATGTTACTCTTCCATATCTTTGAGAATATCGGTGCCGTAACAGGTTTGCTTCCTTTGACTGGGATTCCATTACCTTTCATTTCTCAAGGGGGATCAGCTATTATCAGTAATCTGATTGGTGTTGGCTTACTTTTATCAATGAGTTACCAGACTAATCTAGCTGAAGAAAAGAGCGGAAAAGTTCCATTCAAACGGAAAAAGGTTGTATTAAAACAAATCAAATAAGGAGAAAATCATGGTAAAAGTAGCAGTTATGTTGGCTCAGGGCTTTGAAGAAATTGAAGCTTTGACAGTTGTGGATGTTTTGCGTCGGGCAAGTATCACTTGTGATATGGTTGGGTTTGAAGAGCAAGTGACTGGTTCGCATGCAATCCAAGTAAGTGCAGATCGTGTTTTTGATGGTGATTTATCAGACTATGACATGATTGTTCTTCCTGGCGGGATGCCTGGTTCTGCACATTTGCGCGATAATCAGGCCTTGATTCAAGAGTTGCAAAGCTTCGAACGAGAAGGAAAAAAACTAGCAGCCATTTGTGCTGCGCCAATTGCTCTCAATCAAGCAGGGCTATTGAAAAACAAGCAGTACACTTGTTATGACGGCGTTCAAGAGCAAATCCTTGATGGTCACTACGTCAAGGAAACAGTAGTGGTAGATGGTCATTTGACAACCAGTCGAGGCCCCTCAACAGCCCTTGCCTTTGCCTATGAGTTGGTGGACCAACTAGGAGGAGACGCAGAGACTTTACGAACAGGAATGCTCTATCGAGATGTCTTTGGTAAAAATCAGTAAAACGGGAGTCAAACTCTCGTTTTTTTATGTGGAAAACTCAGGGAAATCATCGCTTTTTTCATAAAAAAATGCTATAATGAAGGGTATGAAATATCACGATTATATCTGGGATTTAGGTGGAACTTTACTGAATAATTACGAAACTTCAACAGCTGCATTTGTTGAAACATTGGCATTGTATGGCATCACACAAGACCATGATAGTGTCTATCAGGCTTTAAAGGTTTCTACTGATTTTGCGATTGAGACATTCGCTCCCAACTTAGAGAATTTTTTAGAAAAGTACAAGGAAAATGAAGCCAGAGAGCTTGAACACCCGATTTTGTTTGAAGGAGTTTCTGAATTATTGGAAGACATTTCAAATCAAGGTGGGCGTCATTTCTTGGTTTCTCACAGAAATGATCAGGTCTTGGAAATTTTAGAAAAAACCTCTATAGCAGCCTATTTTACAGAAGTGGTGACTTCTAGCTCGGGTTTTAAGAGAAAGCCAAATCCTGAGTCCATGATTTATTTAAGAGAAAAGTATCAGATTAGCTCTGGTCTTGTTATTGGTGATCGGTCGATTGATATCGAAGCAGGTCAAGCAGCAGGATTGGATACCCACTTGTTTACCAGTATCGTGAATTTAAGACAAGTATTAGACATGTAAGAAAAAGGAAAAAGATGACAGAAGAAATCAAAAATCTGCAGGCACAAGATTATGATGCCAGTCAAATTCAAGTTTTAGAGGGCTTAGAGGCTGTTCGTATGCGTCCAGGGATGTATATCGGATCGACCTCAAAAGAAGGTCTTCACCATCTAGTCTGGGAAATTGTTGATAACTCAATTGATGAGGCCTTGGCAGGATTTGCCAGCCATATTCAAGTCTTTATTGAGCCAGATGATTCGATTACTGTTGTCGATGATGGGCGTGGTATCCCAGTCGATATTCAGGAAAAAACAGGTCGACCTGCCGTTGAGACTGTCTTTACTGTTCTTCACGCTGGAGGAAAGTTTGGCGGTGGCGGATATAAGGTCTCAGGTGGTCTTCACGGAGTGGGGTCCTCAGTTGTTAACGCTCTTTCAACTCAATTAGACGTTCATGTCCACAAAAATGGTAAAATTCATTACCAAGAATACCGTCGTGGTCATGTTGTTGCAGACCTTGAGGTGGTTGGAGATACGGATAAAACGGGAACAACAGTTCACTTCACACCGGACCCAGAAATCTTCACTGAAACAACAACCTTTGATTTTGATAAATTAAATAAACGAATTCAAGAGTTAGCCTTTCTAAATCGCGGTCTTCAAATCTCCATTACAGATAAGCGTGAAGGTTTGGAACAAACCAAGCATTATCATTATGAAGGTGGGATTGCTAGTTACGTTGAATATATCAACGAGAACAAGGATGTAATCTTTGATACACCAATCTATACAGACGGTGAGATGGATGATATCACAGTTGAGGTAGCCATGCAGTACACAACTGGTTACCATGAAAATGTCATGAGTTTCGCCAATAATATTCATACACATGAAGGTGGAACGCATGAACAAGGTTTCCGTACAGCCTTGACACGTGTCATCAACGATTATGCTCGTAAGAATAAGTTACTAAAAGACAATGAAGACAACCTGACAGGGGAAGATGTTCGCGAAGGATTAACTGCAGTTATCTCAGTTAAACACCCAAATCCACAGTTTGAAGGACAAACCAAGACCAAATTGGGCAATAGTGAAGTGGTCAAGATTACCAATCGCCTCTTCAGTGAGGCCTTCTCTGATTTCCTTATGGAAAATCCACAGATTGCCAAACGTATCGTGGAAAAAGGGATTTTAGCTGCTAAGGCTCGTGTGGCTGCCAAGCGTGCGCGTGAAGTCACTCGTAAAAAATCTGGTTTGGAAATTTCCAACCTTCCAGGGAAACTAGCAGACTGTTCTTCTAACAATCCTGCTGAAACAGAACTCTTCATCGTCGAAGGAGACTCAGCTGGTGGATCAGCCAAATCTGGTCGTAACCGTGAATTTCAGGCAATTCTTCCAATCCGCGGTAAGATTTTGAACGTTGAAAAAGCTAGCATGGATAAAATTCTTGCTAACGAAGAAATTCGAAGCCTTTTCACAGCGATGGGAACAGGATTTGGTGCAGAATTTGATGTTTCGAAAGCTCGTTACCAAAAACTCGTTTTGATGACCGATGCCGATGTCGATGGAGCCCACATTCGTACCCTTCTTTTAACCTTGATTTATCGTTATATGAAACCAATCCTAGAAGCTGGTTATGTTTATATCGCCCAACCACCAATCTATGGTGTCAAGGTTGGAAGCGAGATTAAAGAATACATCCAGCCAGGTGCAGATCAAGAAATCAAACTCCAAGAAGCCTTGGCCCGCCACAGTGAAGGACGTGCCAAACCAACCATTCAGCGTTATAAAGGTCTGGGTGAAATGGATGACCACCAATTGTGGGAAACAACCATGGATCCTGAACATCGCTTGATGGCCAGAGTTTCTGTGGATGACGCAGCTGAGGCAGATAAAATCTTTGATATGTTGATGGGGGATCGAGTAGAGCCTCGTCGTGAGTTTATCGAAGAAAATGCCGTCTATAGTACACTTGATGTCTAAAAAATCGGGAGAAGTAGTTCCCTTGGTCTAAAAAATATGATATAATCATTACGATTGTTTCAAGTAAAAAAGGAGTTTAATATGTCTGCTAGACTAGTAATTTATTTGATAATTGCAGTTGCAGTTTTATTGGTCATTGCTTATGCTATCGCAATCTATGTAAGGAAACGCAATGAAAGTAAACTAGCAATTTTAGAAGAGAAAAAAGAAGAACTGTACAATCTTCCAGTTAATGATGAAGTTGAAGCTGTAAAAAATATGCACTTGATTGGACAAAGTCAGGTGACTTTCCGTGAATGGAATCAAAAATGGGTTGATTTATCTCTTAATTCTTTTGCCGATATCGAAAATAATCTTTTCGAGGCAGAAGGCTACAATAACTCATTCCGTTTTTTCAAAGCGAGTCATCAAATCGATCAAATCGAGAGTCAAATTACTTTGATTGAAGAAGATATTGCGGCAATTCGCAATGCCTTGGCAGATTTGGAGAAACAAGAGTCTAAAAATAGTGGACGTGTTCTTCATACCTTGGACTTGTTTGAAGAGTTGCAACACCGAGTTGCTGATCATTCTGAAGAATATGGCCAAGGTTTATCTGAAATTGAAAAACAATTGGAAAATATCCAATCAGAGTTTTCTCAGTTTGTAACTTTAAATTCGTCTGGTGACCCAGTAGAAGCTGCTGTGATTTTGGATAATGCTGAAAATCATATCTTGGCTTTGACACATATTGTTGATCGTATACCAGCAATTGTAGCAACATTATCTAAAGAGCTACCTGATCAACTGGAAGATTTAGAAGATGGCTACCGTAAGCTTTTAGATGCTAATTATCATTTTGCTGAAACGGATATTGAAGCGCGTTTCCAACTGCTTTATGAAGCTCTCAAGAAAAATCATGAGAATATTGCGAAACTAGAATTGGATAATGCAGAGTACGAAAATACTCAAATCCAAGAAGAGATTAATGCACTTTATGATATCTTTACAAGAGAAATTGCGGCACAGAAAGTAGTAGAAGGTTTAGTATCAACACTTCCTACTTATCTTCAACACATGAAGGAAAATAATGCTTTATTGATAGAAGACATTGAGCGTTTGAGTAAAAACTATTTACTTTCTGAGTCAGATGCAAGTCATGTTCGTCGTTTACAGGGTGAATTAGAAAACTTTGAGACTGCTATTATTGAGGCAACTTCAAATCAAGATGAACCAACTCAAGCATATTCAATTCTTGAAGAAAATCTTGAATCTTTACAGGAAAATCTTAAAGAGATTGAAGATGAACAGATTTCAGTTAGTGAGCGTCTTGCACGAATTGAGAAAGATGATATCAATGCACGTCAAAAGGCAAATGTATATGTTAATCGTCTCCATACAATCAAGAGATATATGGAAAAACGGAACTTACCTGGTATTCCACAAACTTTCTTGAAGTTATTCTTTACAGCAAGTAATAATACGGAAGATCTAATGGCTGAATTAGAGCAAAAATTGGTCAATATAGAATCAGTTAACCGTATTCTTGAAATTGCAACGAAGGATATGGAAGAGCTTGAGACGGAAACTTATAATATTGTACAGTATGCAACCTTGACAGAACAACTATTGCAATATTCTAACCGCTACCGCTCATTTGATGAACGTATTCAAGAAGCATTTAACGAAGCTTTAGATATTTTTGAAAAAGAATTTGATTATCGCGCTTCGTTTGACAAGATTTCTCAAGCATTGGAAGTGGCAGAGCCTGGTGTAACCAACCGATTTGTTACCTCGTATGAGAAAACACGTGAAACGATTCGTTTCTAAAATAATAAAAAAGATTTGGTTTTGTGAGAAGCAGAATCAAATCTTTTTTATTTGTCTATAAAATCTTGTATGATAAGATCTCAAGATAAAAAATTGGAGACGATTTAAAAAGCAAGTCAGAACCTATGTTTGGTCTATAAGGTTCAATAGCTTTCTAATCTCTCCAAAATTTTACTTGGTTGGAATCGAAATCCCAATTAATTTTTCTGAGTAGAGTGTCTTGATATTGGCTTCATCAATAGAGTCCTTATCAATTTTACGTTTCAAGAAAAATTCTTGGATGGCTTCGATTTCAGTTTCTCGAATAGCACGGTGTTTATTTGAGATGAGGATTTCATAGTGAAGCGGAGCTTGGGTAAAAATAACATCTGTATTTCCAGCAGAATAGACCTCAACAAGGGTTGCATCTGTACTCTCTAGCTGGCCTTTTACAAGTTGCGAGTGTGAGTTTGTCGTATTGATAAGCTTCATAATATTTCCTCCGATTTTCTAATACTATTATAGCACTTTTTGAATAAAGTCGCTTGATTTAGTCAATCTTATGCTGTTTTTTCCAAGATTCAATAGCCCATTTATGGCTACCACGTTTGAGATTTTCAATAGCCTCATCAATAGGGAACCAGGCAATATGATTAAAGTCTTCTAGTGGTTTTTGAACTTCCTTGAAAGATGTCGCTTCATAGAGGTAGGCAGGATTGTAGTAGTAGGTATCACGGTGACGAGAGTAGAAATATTCGTCAGCTTGTCCGTAATAGACACCAATTTCAGCTGTGAATCCAAGCTCTTCAATCAATTCACGTTTTAGGGCTTCCTGATGATTTTCCCCTGCTTCAATTTCGCCACCTGGTAAGAACCAAGCACCATTAGGAGCTTGAACTAAAACTATTTGTTTTTGTTCAGCGTCAGGGATAACTGCATACACTCCATAGCGTGCAACATAGTCTGTATTCGCTTTTTTTTCTCCGAAAGTTGGGTTTGCCATTGCATTTTCCTCATTATCTAGTATCGTTATTATTATCATAATGGACAAAGGGCAAGCTGTCAAGAAATTACAGTTATTTTAGTAAAAAAGAAGCAGAAACATTTCATTTTCTACTCCTTTTTTATAGAATTTATTTTTCTGTTTCAGAAGTTTTAACTTCAGCTTTTTTGGCAGACTTGATTTGAATCTTGCCTTTGCTGGTCATAACTGCCTTGAGGTCTTTTTCGCTTGGATTTTCAAGGTAGTAGTCAGTGATTGCGTCTTCAATATAGTCTTGAATAGTACGGCGAAGTGGGCGTGCCCCCATTTTTGGATCATAGCCGAGGTTAACCAACTTTTCCTTGACCTTTTCAGTTACATCTAAATGAATGTTGTTGCTAGAAAGGCGCTTATTAACGTCTGCTAGCATAAGCTCGACAATCTGAAGGAGGTTATCCTTGCTGAGAGCCTTAAATTCGATAATACCATCAAAACGGTTCATAAACTCTGGGCTAAAGAAGTTACCGAGTTCACCAAGAACAGAGTTGGTACGTCCTTCGCGAGCAGCCCCAAATCCAACGCTGGCTTCGACCTTACCTGTCCCTGCATTTGAGGTCATGATAATAATGGCATCCTTGAAGCTAACGGTACGTCCTTGCCCATCTGTCAAACGACCATCGTCCAAGACCTGAAGAAACATGTGCATAACATCTGGATGGGCTTTCTCTACTTCATCCAAGAGAATAAGAGAGTAGGGATTGCGGCGAACTTTTTCAGTTAATTGCCCAGCCTCATCGTAGCCAACATAACCTGGAGGGGCACCAACTAATTTAGCTACACTGTGTTTTTCCATGTATTCACTCATATCGAAGCGAATCATACTGTCAGCAGAACCAAAGAGTTCGATTGCCAGTTGTTTAGAAAGTTCTGTCTTACCGACCCCAGTTGGCCCGACGAAGAGGAAGCTTCCGATTGGGCGGTTAGGCGTACCGAGACCAACCCGATTACGTCGAATAGCCTTAGCGATCTTATCGACAGCATCGTCTTGCCCAATAACATGAGACTTGAGATCTTCGGCTAGATGGATGAGTTGAGATTGTTCTTTCTCTTTTAAATCACCAACAGGAATATTGGTTTTCTGCTCGATAATATGTTCAATGGTTTTCTCACTGATAATAGGAGTATCCTGGTCTGTGACCTTTTTCTTTTGCATTTCCTTATACTTGGCAATCTGGTCGCGGAAATAAGCCGCCTTCTCAAAATCTTCCTCTCGTGTAGCTTGAGATTTGAGATTTTCAGCCTCAATCAAGCGTTGATCAATCACTTTAGGATCGACAAAATTCAAGGTCAAGTTCATCTTAGAACCAGCTTCATCTAGGAGGTCAATGGCCTTGTCAGGCAAGAAGCGATCTTGGATGTAGCGATTAGAAAGAGTTGCAGCTGCTTCAATTGCAGCATCAGTATACTGAACGTGGTGGTAGTCTTCGTATTTCTTTTGAATTCCTTTGAGGATAGTGATTGTTTCTTCCACTGTTGGTTCATCAACTTTGACAGGCTGCATACGACGCTCTAGGGCAGCATCTTTTTCAATGATACGGTATTCATTGAGGGTAGTGGCACCGACCAGTTGCAGTTCCCCACGAGCAAGGGCTGGCTTGAGGATATTTCCTGCATCCATATTGCCATCGCCCGCAGAACCAGCACCAACAATTTCATGGATTTCATCGATAAAGAGGATGATGTCCTCACGTTTGCGAATTTCTTCCATGAGTTTTTGCATGCGTTCTTCAAATTGTCCACGGATACCCGTTCCTTGAACCAAGCTAACAACATCCAGACGGATAACTTGTTTACCTTGGAGTTTATGTGGAACATCGCCATCAACAATTTTCTGAGCTAGACCTTCGACAACGGCCGTTTTTCCGACACCAGGTTCACCGATAAGAACAGGATTATTCTTGGTTCTACGATTGAGAATCTCGATGACACGAATAATCTCATCATCACGTCCAATAACGGGGTCGATATCGCCACGACGGGCAATCTCAGTTACATTGATACCAAATTCTTCCAGTAGGCCTTTTTCTTGGCTTGGAGGCGGAGTTTGAGCAGATCCATGATTTAGGGAGCCATAACCGCCGTTTCCACCGTAACCTCCACCTGATTGGGTTGGGGGAGTCGGTGGAGTGTTGTTAGAAGGTCTAAAATTGTTTAGGTCATTGAAGAAATCACCAAAAGGATCAAAGTCACGATTGTTCAAATCCGTCATGCCTTTAAAGAGACTGTTGTTAGGGTCTGTTTTGATAATCTTGTAGCAGTTTTGACAGAGGTCAATTTGTTTTTGCTTTCCATTGAGATTGGTATAAAGATGAATTGTTGAGTCGTTGATTTTACAGTTTTGACAAAGCATACATCTACCTCATTTCTTTCTTTAGCCTGACCTATTTAAAGGTCAAAAATAGTCAAATTTCTATACTCTCATTATAACAGGATTGGGGTGTAAAGCAAGTAAAAAGATTGCAGCTTTGAGAAGTTGTAACAATGAAAATCTTTGTGAATTTAGACTATAAAAAAATCCTATTTGTGAGACAAAAAGGATTGTGGTTAGACATGCAGGGTGTAATCCCAGCTTGCTTTGTATTAGTAAAGGAGTTCGTAAATCTCCATTGCAATCAAGTCAATGCTATCAAACGTATAAGTTTCGCGAGCTTCTACATCACGAAGGGTAAAGATTGATCCGTTTTCTTCGTCGTGGCTGTATGCAACTTCTGCAACAACAACTCCTTCGCGTTCAAAATTACGTTTTAAATTTCCGCCGTCTTTTGCCATTGCTTCAAGGCGGTTGATGATTCTAACCAAATGTGATTCCATTTTGATTCTCCTTCATTTCTTATCGTTACTATTTTACCATAAAGGAGGCCAAATTGACTAGAAAAAACTAAGATTTCTCGCTAATTCTACCAGCTTAAAGTTTTTTGAATAAATTAGACAAAAGATTTGAATTTTAATTCAATTCATGTTATAATCATACAGTATTCTATTTTAGAAAGCAGTGTGACTATGAATTTTTCTTTTTTACCTAAGTATTTACCTTATTTTAACTATGGGGCTGTTGTGACGGTTCTCATTTCTATCTGTGTTGTCTTTTTGGGAACTATTTTGGGTGTTGTCTTGGCTTTTGGGCAACGTTCAAAGTTTAAACCGCTTGTTTGGCTGGCCAACTTGTACGTTTGGATTTTCCGCGGGACGCCGATGATGGTTCAGATTATGATTGCCTTTGCTCTTATGCATATCAATGCTCCGACTATTCAGGTTGGAATTTTAGGTGTTGATCTTTCTCGTCTGATTCCAGGGATTTTGATTATCTCTATGAACAGTGGTGCTTATGTGTCTGAGACTGTTCGTGCCGGAATTAATGCGGTTCCTAAGGGGCAATTAGAGGCGGCCTATTCTTTAGGAATTCGTCCTAAAAATGCGATGCGCTATGTGATTTTGCCACAAGCAATCAAAAATATTTTGCCAGCATTGGGGAACGAATTTATCACAATTATCAAGGACAGCTCCCTCTTATCAGCTATTGGGGTCATGGAGTTGTGGAATGGGGCTACAACAGTTTCTACAACAACCTATCTACCTCTGACTCCACTTTTATTTGCAGCCTTTTACTACTTGATTATGACTTCTATTTTGACCGTAGCTTTGAAAGCTTTTGAAAAACGTATGGGACAAGGAGATAAGAAATAATGACAGATACCTTGATAAAAATCGAAAATTTACATAAATCATTTGGAAAGAATGAAGTATTAAAAGGAATCAACCTAGAGATAAAACGTGGAGAAGTTGTTGTTATCATCGGTCCTTCAGGGAGTGGGAAATCTACCTTGCTTCGCTCTATGAATTTACTGGAAGAAGCAACCAAGGGGAAGGTTATCTTTGAGGGAGTCGATATTACGGACAAGAAGAATGACCTCTTTGCCATGCGTGAGAAGATGGGCATGGTTTTCCAACAATTCAACCTCTTTCCTAATATGACTGTGATGGAAAATATTACCTTGTCACCTATCAAGACCAAAGGTGAGAGCAAGGTAGTGGCTGAGAAGAGAGCCCAAGAACTTTTGGAAAAAGTTGGTTTACCAGATAAGGCAACTGCTTATCCACAGAGTCTGTCGGGCGGACAGCAACAACGGATTGCCATTGCGCGTGGGTTGGCTATGGAACCTGATGTTTTGCTCTTTGACGAGCCAACTTCAGCCCTGGACCCTGAAATGGTTGGAGAAGTTCTAGCTGTTATGCAAGACCTTGCCAAGTCAGGAATGACCATGGTTATCGTAACACATGAGATGGGATTTGCCCGTGAGGTGGCAGATCGTGTCATCTTTATGGCAGACGGTGTGGTTGTTGAAGATGGGACACCTGAGCAGATTTTTGAACAAACCCAAGAACAACGGACTAAAGATTTCTTGAGTAAGGTTTTATAATCTATTTTAAAATTTCAAGACAAGATTAGTGAAAAGCTCGACTAGAGCTTTTTCTTATAGTTTGAAACTATAGGGTAGCCTAGGAAAGAAGTGTTAGAGGGGATTAGCAGTTTTTGGTATAATAGAAGATATTTGAAAGAAAAGAGAAGTGATATGACACAGATTATTGATGGGAAGGCTTTAGCGGCCAAATTGCAGGGGCAGTTGGCTGAAAAGACTGCAAAATTAAAGGAAGAAACAGGTCTAGTACCTGGTTTGGTAGTGATTTTGGTTGGGGACAATCCAGCTAGCCAAGTTTACGTTCGCAATAAGGAACGTTCTGCCCTTGCGGCTGGTTTCCGTAGTGAAGTAGTGCGAGTTCCAGAAACCATTACTCAAGCGGAATTGTTAGACTTGATTGCTAAATATAATCAGGATCCAGCTTGGCATGGGATATTGGTCCAGTTACCATTACCAAAACATATTGATGAAGAGGCAGTTTTGTTGGCCATTGACCCAGAAAAGGATGTGGATGGTTTCCATCCCCTAAACATGGGGCGTCTCTGGTCTGGTCATCCAGTCATGATTCCTTCAACACCTGCAGGAATTATGGAAATGTTTCATGAATACGGGATTGACTTGGAAGGTAAAAATGCGGTCGTCATCGGTCGTTCCAATATCGTCGGAAAACCGATGGCTCAGCTTCTTTTGGCCAAGAATGCAACAGTGACCTTGACCCATTCACGTACTCATAATCTTGCCAAGGTGGCTGCTAAAGCGGATATTCTGGTGGTAGCAATCGGTCGTGCCAAGTTTGTGACTGCTGACTTTGTCAAACCAGGTGCGGTAGTCATTGACGTTGGGATGAACCGTGATGAAAATGGCAAGCTCTGTGGGGATGTGGATTATGAGGCAGTTGCACCACTTGCTAGTCATATCACGCCAGTTCCTGGAGGTGTAGGTCCTATGACCATTACTATGCTGATGGAGCAAACTTATCAAGCAGCACTCCGGACATTGGATAGAAAATAAGAGAAAAATTTTCTGAGGAAAGTGTATTTTCTATAGCTATATCTAAAATGGCAGAAATGAATATTAAATTTTAGAAATAAGTTTATAAAAGGAGGTATGCGCCTCCTTTTTGTTGTATAATGGAGTGAGGTGATTAGATGATTTTAAAAATTCGTAATGGGGAATATAGTTTACAATGGGATGGAATATACTACTTAGCACTAATTGATTATCCAAATATTCAAGAGTGGGAATTAGAAAAAATTGCTAAATTTATAGCTTACGAAAAACTTCATAAACGTCAAACAAGTATTGAGTGTGCTGATTCTTGTTTAAAAAAAGAAATTTTAGATTACATCTGTCAGCATCCCTTTCTGCCACCATTTACCCCTACAGATAAAAGAGTAGCCTCGACTTATGATCTACATAAGAGGTTAGTGACTTCAGACTACTGTAGTCATACTACGACTATAGATGCAGCGATTTCTATCTTTAAAACAGGTCAGCTCTTATCTGCTGTGAAAGCCTTTGGGCGAGATGCTGAGGAGTTGGTTTTGGATAGTAGAAATGCTGCATCGGATCCGATAGATTATTTTGACTATGTCATGTTAGGGTGGTCAAATACAAGTTCTGGTTATCGATTAGCGATGGAGCGTTTATTAGGTCGAGCTCCTTCAGAGAAAGAATTACAAGACAAGTTTATTCCTGGAGTGAGTTTTCATTTTATCTATACAGATTTGATTAAAGTTACTGGTTATATTTTTGATGGCTATCATGTTGCAAAAATTAAGGATATGTTGAATTTATTTAGTGAGTTGTATATTTGTATTATTCCAACTCATAATAAGAGCCAAATTGAAAATATTATTCCAACTAAAATACAAGATAGGGTGCATTATCTTGACTATGCTGGAGAAGACTTAGAAGAGTGGACTAAGAAAGTCTATCAAGTTGTTTTAAAACAATCAGATAAAGGATAGTTGAGGAAAAAAGATGAAAGTGATTAATCAATCCTTACTAGAAAAAGTCATTATTGAACGTTCTCGTACCAGTCATAAAGGAGACTATGGCCGTCTGCTGTTGCTTGGTGGGACTTATCCTTATGGTGGTGCCATCATCATGGCTACTTTAGCAGCTGTAAAAAGCGGTGCAGGATTAGTGACTGTTGGAACGGACAGGGAAAATATTCCAGCTCTGCACAGCCATTTACCTGAGGCTATGGCCTTTTATCTTCAAGACCAGCAGTTGTTAAAAGAGCAATTGGAGAAGGCAGAAGTTGTCTTGCTGGGGCCTGGTTTACGAGACGATGCTTTTGGAGAAGATTTAGTTAAACAGGTCTTTGCTGGCTTAAAACAGAATCAGATTTTGATTGTAGACGGAGGTGCCTTGACTATTCTTGCTAGGACAAGTTTGTCATTTCCATCTAACCAGCTTATTCTAACTCCACACCAAAAAGAATGGGAAAAGCTGTCTGGTATTGCTATTGAAAAGCAAAACGAAGCTACAACAGCTAGTGCCCTAACTTCCTTCCCTCAAGGAACAATTTTGGTAGAGAAAGGTCCAGCTACTCGTATTTGGCAAGCTGGCCAATCTGATTATTACCAGTTACAGGTTGGCGGTCCCTATCAGGCGACTGGGGGAATGGGAGATACTCTGGCTGGGATGATCGCAGGATTTGTAGGCCAATTCCGACAGGCCAGTCTCTACGAACGTGTGACAGTAGCGACCCATCTCCATTCAGCTATTGCTCAAGAACTAGCTCAAGAACATTATGTGGTCTTGCCAACGGAAATTAGTAATTGTCTTCCTAAAGTAATGAAAAGATATGTCTAAAATAGTTAGACAAAAAATGTTGATAATTTGTATCATTATTCTTAATTCACAAAAAACGAACGTTTAGTATTCTTCTTGCTAAGAAACTAAATTTGTTCGTTTTTTTACTCTTATAAATCTATTTTTGTTAGAGTTTATTTGGTTTACATCCGTACTTAAAGTGATTTGTCAGAGCTCTACTTTTATTAAAAAAATTCAATTTCAAGGATAAATAAGCAGTATTCTAAAGGTACTTTTAGATGAAATAAAAGCCTTTACATGGTATAATAGAGGTAGCTCTTTAATGGAGGTGTTTGAGTGGAAAATCTGAAGAAAATGGCAGGTATCAAGGCTGCTGAATTTGTCAATGATGGCATGATTGTCGGACTGGGAACGGGTTCTACTGCCTATTATTTTGTCGAAGAAATTGGTCGTCGGATCAAGGAAGAAGGGTTACAGATTACAGCTGTAACGACTTCTAGTGTGACTAGTAAACAGGCTGAAGGGCTTAATATCCCGCTCAAGTCTATTGACCAAGTAGACTTTGTTGATGTGACGGTTGATGGCGCGGATGAAGTGGATAGTCAGTTTAATGGAATCAAAGGCGGTGGTGGTGCCCTCCTGATGGAGAAGGTTGTTGCAACGCCCTCAAAAGAATATATTTGGGTAGTGGATGAAAGCAAGCTGGTCGATAAACTGGGTGCTTTTAAATTGCCAGTAGAAGTGGTTCAGTATGGCGCAGAACAGGTCTTTCGTCGTTTTGAGCGAGCTGGCTACAAACCAAGTTTCCGTGAAAAAGACGGCCAACGTTTTGTGACTGATATGCAGAATTTTATCATTGACCTTGCCTTGGATGTCATTGAAGATCCAATTGATTTCGGCCAAGAATTGGACCATATCGTTGGTGTTGTAGAGCACGGATTATTCAACCAAATGGTGGATAAGGTAATCGTTGCTGGACGAGACGGGGTTCAGATTTTAACTTCAACAAAAGCAAGATAATTAAAATAATAAGGAGATACACTATGTCAAAATTTAATCGTATTCACTTGGTGGTATTGGATTCTGTGGGAATCGGTGCTGCACCAGATGCCAATAACTTTGTCAATGCAGGGGTTCCAGATGGAGCTTCTGACACACTGGGACACATTTCAAAAGCAGTTGGTTTGAATGTCCCAAACATGGCTAAAATCGGTCTGGGAAATATCCCTCGCGAAACTCCTCTTAAGACTGTACCAGCTGAAAGCAATCCAACAGGTTATGCAACAAAATTGGAAGAAGTATCTCTTGGTAAGGATACTATGACTGGGCACTGGGAAATCATGGGACTCAACATTACTGAGCCTTTCGATACTTTCTGGAACGGATTCCCAGAAGAAATCTTGACAAAGATCGAAGAATTTTCAGGACGCAAGGTCATTCGTGAAGCCAACAAACCTTACTCAGGAACAGCTGTTATTGACGATTTTGGGTCACGTCAAATGGAAACTGGGGAGTTGATTATCTATACTTCAGCTGATCCTGTTTTGCAAATTGCTGCTCACGAAGATATTATTCCTTTGGACGAATTGTACCGTATCTGTGAATACGCTCGTTCAATTACACTTGAGCGTCCTGCCCTTCTAGGTCGTATCATTGCTCGCCCTTATGTAGGTGAACCAGGTAACTTCACTCGTACAGCCAACCGTCGTGACTTGGCTGTATCCCCATTTGCACCGACTGTTTTGGATAAATTAAACGAAGCTGGTATCGATACTTACGCTGTTGGGAAAATCAACGATATCTTTAACGGTGTGGGTATCAACCATGACATGGGACATAACAAGTCAAATAGCCACGGAATTGACACACTGTTGAAGACTATGGGCCTTGCTGAGTTTGAAAAAGGATTCTCATTCACAAACTTGGTTGACTTTGATGCCCTTTACGGCCACCGTCGTAATGCTCATGGTTACCGTGATTGTTTGCATGAGTTTGATGAACGCTTACCTGAAATTATCGCAGCTATGAGAGAGAATGATCTTCTTTTGATTACTGCTGACCATGGAAATGACCCAACCTATGCTGGAACTGACCATACTCGTGAATATATTCCACTTTTAGCTTACAGCCCTAGCTTTAAGGGAAATGGTGTCATTCCAGTTGGACATTTTGCAGACATCTCAGCGACAGTTGCCGATAACTTTGGTGTTAAAACTGCCATGATTGGGGAAAGTTTCTTAGATAAATTGGTATAAGATGACGCGATATGCTTTACTGGTAAGGGGCATTAATGTCGGTGGGAAAAATAAGGTTGTCATGGCGCAACTTCGTCAAGAACTGACAGAGTTGGGACTGGAAAAGGTTGAGACCTACATCAACAGTGGCAACATTTTCTTTACTTCGACAGAACCCAAAGCTCGATTGGTTGAAAAATTAGAGACTTTCTTTGCAGTCCATTATCCATTTATTCAGAGCTTTTCTTTACTGAGTCATGAAGACTTTGAAGCGGAACTTGAAAATCTGCCTGAATGGTGGACCAAAGATTTGGCGCGAAAGGATGTGCTCTTTTACACGGAGAGCTTGGATGTGGATCAAGTGATCGAGAAAGTGAACAGTTTGGAACTGGAAGATGAAGTCGTTCATTTTGGAAGATTTGGGCTTTTCTGGGGGAAATTCTCTGAAGAATCCTACTCTAAGACTGCCTATCACAAGTACTTGCTCAAGATGCCTTTCTATCGCCACATTACCATTCGCAATGCTAAAACTTTCGACAAAATCGGTCAAATGCTAAAAAATAATAAAGGAGACACACAATGACATTTTTAGATAAAATCAATGAAACTGCCGCCTTCCTGAAAGACAAGGGAATCCAAGCGCCTGAGTTCGGTTTAATCCTTGGATCAGGACTTGGAGAATTGGCAGAAGAAATCGAAAATCCAGTTGTAGTAGACTATGCTGAGATTCCAAACTGGGGCCGTTCAACAGTAGTTGGTCACGCTGGTAAATTGGTATATGGGGAACTTGCAGGTCGCAAGGTTTTGGCTCTTCAAGGTCGTTTCCATTTCTACGAAGGAAATCCTCTGGAAGTCGTGACTTTCCCAGTACGTGTCATGAAAGTTCTTGGATGTGAAGGTGTTATTGTAACCAATGCAGCTGGAGGTATTGGTTATGGTCCTGGTACTTTGATGGCTATTTCAGACCATATCAATATGACGGGGCAAAACCCATTGATGGGTGAAAACTTGGATGACTTTGGTCCACGTTTCCCTGATATGTCTAAAGCTTACACACCAGAATACCGAGCTACTGCCCATGAAGTGGCTAAAAAACTTGGTATCAAGCTTGATGAAGGTGTCTATATCGGTGTTACTGGTCCAACTTATGAAACACCAGCAGAAATCCGTGCTTATAAGACGCTTGGAGCAGATGCGGTTGGTATGTCTACTGTTCCTGAAGTTATTGTGGCAGCCCACTCGGGTTTGAAAGTTCTAGGAATTTCATGTATTACTAACTTTGCAGCTGGTTTCCAAGAAGAACTCAACCACGAAGAAGTTGTAGAAGTTACTGAACGTGTTAAAGGTGACTTCAAAGGCTTGCTGAAAGCAATTCTTGCTGAATTGTAAAAAAATTGGTGATGGCATTAGACTAGAAATGAGGGGGAGTTCTCATCGTCTTTAGTAGAGAAGATTGGGTTTGTTGTGATTAAAAGAGGAACAAAAATCTAATCAACTACTATATCTTTAGTAAAAATTTATCACATGCTTATTTATCAATTATTGGTAAATAGGGGAAAATAAAAGAAAGTTAGAAAAGAATGAAAATCGGTCAACGAATGATGCGTTTTGGCATAAAAAAATTAAGTATCGGAGTTGTATCTGTTGCAGTTGGTTTTGTTTTTTTAGCACCGACAGGAATTTCTGCCAATGAAGGAAGTCCAGTTGTGAAAAATGAAAGTCCTCTAGTAGTAAATGCAACGGATAGTCCGACAAAACTAGAAAATACTGATAAAAAACAGGAAACGCCTCTTATAGAGGAAAGAGTGGCAGTTATCCAACCAGCTCCAGAAACAAAAGAAGTCCTTAAAAATCAGAAGGAAGAAGAAAAGCTGGAATCCCATAAAACAGAGCCTGCTCTAGTTCCTGAAGAAGTGAATAAAGAGGAAAATGTAAAGGATGAGTCTACAACTTCTCGTCCTGTGACAGCAGAAGATCTTTTGAAAATTTCAAAAGGAGAACTGCACTCCGAAAATGATTTGCTTGACAATTCTCTTTATGGTGAAAAAGTCCTTGATTTAGAAGGTGATGACGATCAGGATGGTATCAAAAATAAGGATGAGCTTTATGTTTATCGTAAAGATGGTAAGGACTATTTAGGATATAACAGTCATCCATTACTGGCAGACAGTGATGGAGACGGATTAGCAGATGGGGAAGATGATAATAAGAAACAATGGTATGTTACAGATCGAGATGCTCTTCTCTTTATGGAGTTATCCTATCGTGATGATGACTATATCGAAAAAATTCTAGATCATAAAAATCCATTTCCGAGTCTCTACTTGAATCGTCAAGAATATAAGATGATGCACAATGAGTTAGCCCCGTTTTGGAAGATGAAGAAAGCTTACCATACAGCTAGTGGTTTGGATGCTTATCTATTTGAAACTAAGAGTGATTTTCCTTATTTAAAAGACAATACTGTTCAAATGTTGGCTATACGTGGAACAAGACTGAATGATGCAAAAGATTTGAGAACGGACTTGACCTTGCTAGGAGGAAATAAACCTGCACAAGCGGATGATATCCGTAATGTTGTCAAAGAATTGGCGCAGGATTCCACTATAACCAATCTGTATATGACAGGTCATTCGCTAGGAGGCTATTTAGCTCAAATAGCAGCAGTTGAAGCCTATCAAAAATATCCTACTTTTTATAATAATGTTTTGAAAAAAGTGACAACATTTAATGCACCTAAGGTCATTACTTCAAGAACAATCTGGAATGCCAAAAATGGTTTCTGGGATGTAGGACTAGAAAGTCGGAAGCTTGCTGTAAATGGGAAAATTAAACATTATGTAGTGGATAACGATAATGTGGTTACATCTGTGCTACAAAATGATAGTGATGTTGT
This sequence comes from Streptococcus mitis, assembly GCF_001074635.1. GTDB lineage: Bacteria > Bacillota > Bacilli > Lactobacillales > Streptococcaceae > Streptococcus > Streptococcus mitis_E. The sequence goes on along the minus strand of NZ_JUQO01000124.1, from coordinate 1,569 downwards.
GACATCTACAGGAAGTGCCAATGTTAAACACCGTTCGCGTGGCTATTTTGAAAGCCGTATGAATGATATTCCAAACTTTAATATTGGAAAACGAACAACATTGGACAAGCAGGGTTACCGTGATCCAAAACTGGAAAAAATTTCTTTCTTTAAGAAACAACAAGTCCCTCTGTCATCTAGTCAACCAAGCGCTGAACCTCTTGAAAATATAGCTCTAGGGAAACGGGTTACCCAAAGTTCAACAGCTTTTGGAGGTGACGCTAGAAGGGCTGTAGATGGAAAAGTTGATGGGAATTATGCTCATCATTCTGTAACGCATACAGAGTTTCAATCTAAGCCTTGGTGGCAAGTCGATTTAGACAAGGAAGAAACGATTCGACAAATCAACATCTATAATCGAACAGATACTGCTCAGGATAGGCTTACTAATTTTAATGTGATTCTTTTAGATAGTTCTGGAAAAGAAATTGAAAGAAAGCGCATTGCATCTCTGAAAGATATCTCTGCACAAATTGCAATTGACTATAAAAAAGCTCGTTTTGTCCGCATTGAGTTAGATGGTTACAATGCTCTCAGTCTCGCAGAAGTTCAAGTTTTGCGTGCTGAGAATATCGCATGGAAAAAGCAAGCACGCCAAAGTTCTACCGAGTTTGGAGGAGATGCTAGTCGTGCCTTGGATGGAAATACCAATAGTAGCTACAGCCAGCAATCAATTACTCATACAAAATTTGAAAATCAGCCTTGGTGGGAAGTTGATTTAGGTCGTACAGAACAGGTAGGACTTGTCCGTCTTTACAATCGTGGAGATGGCGAACTTTCCAAACGTTTGGCAGATTTTGATGTGATTTTATATGATGAAAAAGGGACAGAAGTTGCTAGACAATATGTTTCTCGTTTGGAAGGAAGCAGTTTAGATCTCCAGTTGAATGGTAAACTAGGTCGCCGTGTCCGTATTCAATTGCGTCAGAAAAATCAAGCTCTCAGTCTTGCAGAAGTAGAAGTGTTTCGGTTTATAGCTAAGAATGCTGTGACACCACTAACTTCAAAGCCAGTACAAGTGTTAAATTACACTCCTGTAAAAGATAAAACCCTAACTATTCAGCATAGTGGGGCTTACATTGCACGCTATTCTATAACTTGGGAAGAAGTTACAGTAGATAAAAATGGTCATTCAGTTGTTCGAAGTCATTCTTGGGAAGGAAATGGACGTAACCAGACTGCAGGTTTTGTCCTCAACCTCCCAATCAAAGAAAATATGAGAAATCTGCGAATTAAGCTTGAGAAAAAGACAGGTCTACTATGGAATAGATGGCAAACAATCTATGAAAACAGACCAATTTTAGCTCAACCGCACCGTAAAATTACCCATTGGGGTACGACATTGAATTCCAAGGTGAGTGACGATGATGTCTTGTAGTCTGATGGTACAATGACAGTTAGTTTGTCTAGTTTATAAGAAAGTACTACCTGAGCTTGAATAGAACTCAGGTAGCTCTCTGTGAAAGAACAAAATTAATACTCAATGAAAATCAAAGAGCAAACTAGGAAACTAGCCGCAGGCTGCTCAAA
>NZ_JUQO01000123.1 GCF_001074635.1 Streptococcus mitis | reverse complement strand
TTTTAGCTGGTGATTATGGCTATATTCGATATATAGAAGCAACATTAAAGTCAATTTGCTATCATCATGAGAATTGCAAAGTGTATATTTTAAATCAAGATATTCCTCAGGAATGGTTTATCAGTGTTCGTGAAAAAATGGGTCAGAAGCAGAGTGAGTTAGTTGATGTGAAGTTGACAAGCGGCTTGGTCTCAAAAACATGGAAGTTACCTCCGTTTGGGGCTCATATGAACCATATGTCTTTTGCGAGATACTTTATCCCACAATTTGTGGAAGAAGATAAGGTGCTGTATTTGGATAGTGATACGATTGTAACGAGATCACTAAATGAGTTATTTGAAATCGAACTTGGTGATAAACTTTTGGCAGCGGCTAAAGTTATTTATGGATTAGAAGATAGATTTAATTCAGGTGTCTTGCTAATTAATAATAAGTTGTGGAAAGAAGAAAATATTCAAGCGACTTTAATCGAAATCACTGATAGGGATCATGAAACATTGCCAGAGTCAGATCAAACTGTCTTTAATCGTGTTGCAGGGGAACGCTATATCGTATTAGATGATACTTATAATTTCCAAGTGGGTTATGACCGCATTGCAGAGGAGAGACAGCAGTATTTTATTTTAGAAATGTCGACAGACCCACTGCCAGCTATTATTCATTATCTTTCAGGAGATAAGCCTTGGAATTTAAGATCTTACTCTCGTTTAAGAGAAGTATGGTGGAGATATTCAATGATGGACTGGTCAGAGATTACGAGTCATAAAACACCTAGAAAAAAACGTGACATATTTATTATGACAGATAGTCAGTCATTGGAACAGATTGATTATTTAGTTACTCATTTACCAAATTTCATGTTTCATATAGCAGCCAATACGTTAATGGGTGATGTTTTGAATTGTTTACGAAAATATGAAAATGTAAGATTATATCCAGCTATTTTAGATTGGAATCGCAATCGATTGGTTGATGAGTGTGACATTTATCTAGACATTAACTATGAGGAAAAAAATCAACAAGTAATTGAAACTGCAAAACAAAAAGGAAAACCAATTTTAACATTTGATACGGTAGTGAATCCCTATCATGTGGATCAGGTATTCTCTAGTTCGGAACCTCAAAAGATGTGTGATTACATTCTATCTTTATAGGAATTATCATTTTAATCAGTTTATGATTATGGAGGAATAAAAGGGAGATATCGATGCTTTATCTAACAAAGCAGTATAATCTGGATGAGCAGCAATTTGTAGAAAATGTACTTTCTTCTGGTATTGGGGTTCATGTTTTAACCATGGAGTATGCAGAACAGACTCAAGACTATATTCATTTTTTACCGATGCTACTTGCAAAGAAATCAGTATTAAATCAATATAAAAGTGAATCATTGATAGCTTTGAAAGTGGCGGTTCCTAAATATTGGGAAATTTGTATGGAAGAAGATTGCGCAACCATATGGGATAAAGATATTCAACGAGGTCAGATTTTCTACCGTCATAAAGAATCATATACAGTAGATAGGGTTGAATGGTGGGATAGTCAGGGAAAAGTTATAAGCTGCGATTACTATTTAGAAAATGGTTGGCGTTATAAACAGGAGATAATGGATGAATCAGAAAAGAGTATCTCGGTTCATTATTATGACGCTCAAAATACTCTATTGATGATAAAAAATGTAGAGCGAAGCTTATATACTGTATTTAAAGATGAAATCACCCATATTTATACTGAAGATGAACTATGGCAGGCTTGTATAGAGTTATTTGATTTAGAAAATGAAGTGCTAGTTGTTGGAGATTTAGAAATAGCAGATTATTTAGATAGTCAAAAAGTTTCTGCAGTTTACTCTTCTAAAGAACCGATTCAAACCAAAGAAGTAGAGGAGTACCTATCAAAAGTAGATAGACTTTATGTTTATCATTATTCAGTATTTGAATCCCTTACTCCAAACGATAAAATTCATCATATCAGCCCCTTGTATCCTTCAAAAATGAATGTAAATCAACATTGTGCGCTCATCATGACTCACACACAAGAAATTGAAAAAATAGAGGAAATTATTGAGAAGTTGCCGATGATTGAGTTTCATATCGCTGCTCTTACGAGTATGGGGCCTAGATTATTGGATCTTGGAATACGTGAAAATGTCTATTTACATCCAGGCATTAGCCAGGCAGAGTATGAAAGTTTGCTAGAACAGTGTAGTTTATATCTAGATATTAACCATAGTATAGAAATATTGAATGCTGTGGAAGAATCCTTGGAAAAAGGTTTGCTTTTATTTGCTTTTAAGGAGACTCAGCATAGGAGAGGTTTTATCTGTCCTGAGCATCTATCTTCAAGTCAAGCTGTGGCTGATTTGATTGATGCTATCAAAAAAGTTGTCGTTTCAGAGGAAATGTATCATTTGGCTTTGCAAAAGCAATGGAAATGGATTCAATCTTCTACTAAAGGAGATTACAATAGAGCTTTTCGAAAGGTGGAAAATTGAGTGACAGTTTATCTATTTGACTTATTAGTAGGATATGAACCAAATGGTGTAGATCGTTCTCAGGCCAATCGTGCTCGGATCTTTAAAAAGACGAATCTAGATGTTCGTTACATATTTTCTGTCATTCCTCCAAGAGAAGATTTTCTTTATTTTCAACATATTGGGATTCCTCTAGATAAAATGATGATTGCTCCCTTTTACTTAGCTGGAGCAAAAGGTGTACGATCAACTATCACTAGTGAAGAGATGATTAGTAGATTGCACTTAGAGAATAGTACAATAGTTGAGAGAGACCAGCATCAAATCGTTTGTCAAATATCTGAAGATCATAGGCTATTTCTGAAATGTGAGGATAGAATAGTTTATCAGGTTGATCATTTTTATCAAGATACACTCTATCAGAGAGATCATTATACTTCTTATTTGATATGTAGAGAGTGGTTTGATAAAGGGACTTATCAGTGGAGCAAAAGGTGTTTCTATAATTCCGAAAGTGAAGTGGTTTATGAAGGTTTCCAATCATTAGGAAAAACACGGTATCGATTTGGTTCGGAATGGCTTGAAGGCGAATACGACTTAATGCAATATTTTATCAAATCCTTGTCCCTTTCTTCTGCTGATGTCGTCCTTATGGACAGGGTTTCTAGATTTTCCTTTTCACAGGCCATTTTAGAATATGGAAATCGTGCCAAAATAGGAGTTTTTCTTCACTCACTCCATCAATATAAAACGGGTGCGATGAATAATGAGTATCATTATTTATTTCAAAACGCGACTTCTTTTGACTTTATGATTGTTTCAACAGAAGCACAAAAAACAGATTTGGAGAACTATCTAAGAGAGATGGGCTTACCTAGCTGTCTGATTTGTGTGATACCAGCTGCTAGTATCGAAAGTATCGAGAGCAATGTAGAGACGATGGTTCCTTATTCGGCTATGCTTGCTGCTCGCTTAAACTATCGCAAACAAGTCGATATAGCGATTAAGGTAGGAGCAAAGGTTAAAGAGAAAATACCAGAATTTACTTTGGATATCTATGGTCAAGGGGAAGATTATCATAAATTGAACCAACTGATTTCAGAGCTGAATGCTGAAGAATATATAAGGTTACGTGGCTATCAAAATTTAAAAGAAGAGTATAAAAAACACCAGCTTTATCTATCAACTTCTTCTTGGGAGACCTTGGGGCTAACCTTACTTGAAGGGGTGGCTTCTGGTATGGGATTAGTAGGTTTAGATGTTCCCTATGGAGCACCTACCTTTATTCAAAATGGGAAGAATGGTTATTTAGTTCCCTATTCTGAAGGTCAAGATAAAGAAGAAAGTGTTGAAAGAATGACGAAGGCAGTATTGGAGTTTTTTGATTTGAATCAAAATGAAGTATCGCAGCATTCATATCGCATTGCAGCCTCTTATTTGGATGAGGTCATTGCAGAAAAATGGTTAAACTTATTGAAGTAATCTATTTTTCTAATGATTTTCATTTCAGATATCATTTTTGTTACTGCTAAATCAGATGTAAAAGTGAGTAAGACAGAATGCTGAGTATCAGAACATTAGTTTTGTTTGCAAAATTTAAGAAAAGTAGTGGAAGAAATTAATTTTTATTTGGATATTAATTATGAAGCAGAAGTTGATCATATTATAGAAAAAATCAACAATCTTGGGAAACCAATATTGACATTTGATAGTACAGATTATACTGCAGGAAAAGCAAGCTATATTTGTAAAAAGGACGAACCTGAAAGATGGTTGAAAAAATAAGAAGTTTATTTAGTTGATAAGTATTGGAAAAATAAAATGAAGAAATACCCTTTAATTAGTGTAATTGTACCTGTATACAATGTTGAACAGTATTTACGACAATGTCTAGATAGTATTTTGAATCAGACTTACCAAGAGATTGAAGTCTTATTGATAAATGATGGTTCGACAGATGCTTCTGATGAGATTTGTCGGGAGTATGCGGAACGTGATAATCGTATTCGTTATTTTGTGAAGGAAAATGGAGGATTGTCAGACGCTCGAAACTATGCTTTAGATAGAGCTACGGGAGAGTATGTAACCTTTGTTGATTCAGATGATTTTTTGATGGAGCAAGCTCTGGAAAAGCTGTATGCAACTAGCCTGCTTGGGGAATCAGACTTAGTAGTAGGCTTCTTTTGCTACTTTGAAGAACCTTATTTTCAATTTTTCACGCAGCATGACATTCCTAAACTACCTATCACTTTTATTGATAATATTGATGCAGTTCAACAACTGGATGATATGGTAGATGTAAATTTTTTACGTTTTTCCACTGCTTGGGGAAAATTATATAAGCGCAGTTTATTTGAGAGCATTCGCTATCCTTATGGAAAATACGCAGAAGATCAATTTACAACCTGGAAACTATATTTAAAAGCAGAAAAGATAGCTGTAAGTAATCAGACTGTTTATGTGTATCGATACAATCCCAATGGTTTATCTAAAAGTTTTAATTTATCACATATGGATTATATTGATGCTTTGGAAGAAAGAATTCGTGAAACCAAAGATAGAGAAGGGTTTGATATTGTAAAAACATATAGAATGTATGACTATGTGTTGAAAAGAAGATTATCAGAGTTGGAATTCTATGGATATGAAGAAGAAAGGGAAAAGTTGAAACATAAGATTGATCATCTTGATTTAGAAAGTATTATCAATCAGCTAGAACTGGAGAAGAAAGATGAATAATGAATTAATCAGTATTATCGTTCCGATTTATAATACAGAGAAGTATTTACATCAGTGTTTAGATAGTATTCTGAATCAAACTTATGCTAATTTTGAAGTGTTGCTCGTGAACGATGGTTCAACAGATTCATCTGGAATAATCTGTCAGGAGTATGTGGAACGCGATAGTCGTTTTCGTTATTTTGAAAAGGACAATGGTGGTGTAGCTTCTGCCCGTAATCTAGGACTTGAACATTCTGAGGGGACCTACATTACTTTTATTGATTCGGACGATTGGGTTGAACAAAACTATTTAGATGTTCTTTATACTGCTCTTAAAGAGAATGATACAGATGTAGCAATTTCTACTTATAAACGATTTGCTCAAGATGGTGTATTTTATTTGAGAAGTTATTCAAGGGAGGATGATGAATTTCTTAATCTTGGTACAAGGAGCAGAGATTCTTTTTTGGAAATTCTTCCAAGGTTGGGAGAGCTAGATCATAGTTTTTACTCTATTTCATCTAAATTAATAAAAAGAAAAATCGTTGGAAATCTTTTGTTTGATGAACAAGTAAGCTATGCAGAAGACTTGAATTTCTTCTTTCATTTATATCTTGGAGTTGAGTCAGTTGTTTATGTGAGAGACTATACTTATATCTACAGAACACATGATGCTAGTACATCACAAAATGTTAATGAACTTAAAGCATTGCAAGAGTTGGAAATTTATAAAAGTATGTTCCAACAAATTGACAGGATGGGACTACCGACTTTCTATTATTTTAAAAGAATGGAAAATGTAGTGACATATAGAATATCTGGTTTTCCAACATCAAAAGCAATTAGAGAATATGAATCATTTGTGTCAGAAGTTCGAGAAAGGGTCACTTATCAGCAACCATTAATTAGTCTCATCGTTCCAATTTATAATGTTGAGAATTATCTATGGAGCTGTTTGGACAGCATTGCTAAACAGACTTATTCAAATATAGAGATTCTGTTGGTTAACGATGGTTCACCAGATGGTTCTGCTGCTATCTGTCAGGAGTTTGTTGCGAGGGATAGTCGTTTTCGTTATATTGAAAAGGAAAATGGTGGCTTGTCAGACGCTCGAAATGCTGGTATTGCTGAGGCGAAAGGGGAATTTATATCCTTTGTTGATTCAGATGATTGGATAGAACTGACTTATGTAGAGGATTTGTACCGAGCAGCCTTGTTTAATGATGCAGAAGTAGTTGTATCGAATTATAAAAAATTTGATGTGAAGGATAACTGTTACTGGATTCACATCTTTGATGATTATTATGAAACTCATTATAGTGGGGAGGAGCTCATCCAGCAACTACCCGCATTAGAACGTAAGGATTTCTCTTTTACAACAAGTTGGGGAATTTTATTTGCGCATAGATTGTTTGATGCTATTTCCTTTCCTAAAGGGAAAACGATAGAAGACACTCGTACAAATTATCGCCTTTTTGCAGAATCTCGCCGTTTGACATATATCCATAAGGCACTCTATAATTATAGAGTGGGAGTAGATAGTATTAACAGTAGGATAACCGAAAAATTGCTAGTAGATGTTTTGGAATGTTTGATGGAACGGATGGCGGTTTATGCTATTAAAGGCTGGAATGTAGCAGATGAGAGAGAAAATATAGTCATGAATTTAAAAATACGTTACAATCAAGCAAAAGAAGCAGGACTTCAAAATACGGAAATTTTTAAACGC
>NZ_JUQO01000122.1 GCF_001074635.1 Streptococcus mitis | reverse complement strand
GTCTCAACTTTATTCATATAAGCATTATCTGCACCTAAGACAATCGCTTTTTTCTCTTCTTTCATTCTTTGTCTCATTTCTTTTTTTATTCCCATCACATGTTTGGGTAGCTTACTTTTCAATATATTTTTTACTTTGGATTAAGTCATACACCAAAAATCCAATTAATACACATAAGTATTTAATGGTTACAGTAGCTGATTCACAATGGGAGCTATCAAAATATAAAATAATAGATTTTCAGCTAATCTAGTAGCTTTTCTATGAGTTCAAGCATTCCTTGAGGATTCTCCTCAGAGACTATTTGGCTATATGATTCTGTATCACGATTCGTTGTATCCCATGCTAAAATAGGAAGTTGTCTT
>NZ_JUQO01000121.1 GCF_001074635.1 Streptococcus mitis | reverse complement strand
AGCTGACTTCGTCAGTTTCATCTACAACCTCAAAACAGTGTTTTGAGCAACCTGTGGCTCGCTTCCTAGTTCGCTCTTTGCTTTTCATTGAGTATCAATCCACTATATAACCTTCGTCTCGCACCTAACGGAGCGAGAAGGACTGAAAATCGCATAACAAAAAAGGACATTCTGATTAGCATAATAGTCCTTTTTTCATATTTTATAATTAAGTGCAATTTTTTATTCTATAAATCTAAAAATCTAAGATTTTTTGAGTTTACCAAGTTTCATAGCTAGACTCCGATTATCGATAGACTAAAGTATATTCAAATGCTTCTTATCTGCTATCAACTGTTTTACTTGATCCGCCATTAGTTGTGATGTGTCACAAACTTGTGCTCGATCTCCAACATGATTAGTCTGAGGAAAATCTAGGACTGGCACCTTCATTTTCAATGCAATATCCATAGGGTCTTGCCAGGCTATTCCAATATAGCACTAAAGGTAATTGATTATCTACTAATCTTGTACGAGAAAGTCTATATTCACTTTTATCATAAACATCATAGCCTACAAAAAAATTATAGGTATCATCAAGTGGCAACCATCATTGAAGTGCAGAAAACCACTCTTGCGGAATATCCCCCTTATTAAATACATATATCCTTAATCCGCGTTGATGCGCGCATAAAGATTTAATGGTTACAATAGCTTGTTCACAATAGGAGCTATCAAAGTATAAAATAATAGCTTTTTTAGCCAGTTGATTTTCCTGTAATTGATTCATCAATTCCCTTTCTATACTTTTCACTCCCAATAAGAAGGTAACATTTTTAGATCAATCTCTCATAGTTACTAATGCCACATGAACTTTGTCTACTCTTAATCTCGAAGGCTATCACTTCTATAGTAGCTTTTCGATTAGTTCAAGCATTTCTTGAGGATTCTCTTCAGAGACGATTTGGCTGTATGATTCTGTATCACGATTCGTTGTATCCCATGCTAAAATAGGAAGTTGTCTT
>NZ_JUQO01000120.1 GCF_001074635.1 Streptococcus mitis | reverse complement strand
AGTACAGCCTGCGGCTAGCTTCCTAGTTTGCTCTTTGATTTTCATTGAGTATAAATATTCTTTCTTTTAACAAAGATAGATGAAATAATACCAAAAGACTAGCAGTTTGTGTCTGCTAGTCTTTTTATCACTAAAAAAGGAACCAAAATGGTTCCTAAAAACTATCATTAGTTACTTGCTCCAGATGTAGCGTCTGCGCCACCACCGTGGCCTCCAGCATCACCTGAATCAGAAGCTCCAGATGTGGCATCTGCGCCACCGTGGCCTCCAGCAGGAGCTGCAGCATTTCCACCAACTAGACGTTGACCAGTTGTATTGAGGTACCAGTCAAGCCATGGTTGGAAATTAAAGATAATCTCATTAATTCCAGCATATGAACCATCTGGATAGTACATTGCTTGGTAATTATGGGTATTAATAACACCTTCAGGTGTTCCCGGCACAATTGTACGGACATATTCTTGGTCTCCGTTACGCAATACGCCAACAACCCATTCAACATTTTTCATTCTAGAATCTGGTAATGAACCGTGTACAGTTCCTAAACGGTTTCCTGATTGAGCACGTACACGTTTACCAAACATTGTATTTGGATCTTGGTGTGCGTTATTAAAGTACAAGAATTGATTATTATCATCTGCAAATGTCAACTCAAATGGCATTGCTTTCAAGAACATGTCAATTTGGTTAACTGTCAAGATACCATGGTCTAATTTAACGTAAGTATCTCCAGAAACAGCTCCAACAAGTTCAGCTGCTTTTTCTACCCATTCAGGATCATCTGGATCAACACCTTGAATGGTAGTTGCAATTGAATTTGTACAATATAAATCTTCTGGTGCAATTGGTTTTGGTTTTTTCAATTTTGAAACGACTCCCACATATTTTACAAAGTTGTCCAAGCATGTTTCAAGGAAATTAATAGTTCCTTCATTTGTGATATTGCCCTCATCGTCGAAAGCTTCTTTGGCTTTACCAAGAAGGAATTCATTTCCTGGAAGTGTGTAGGCATTGACACCTGGAGCGTCAAGAATCTTACGAAGGTGAACTTGAGCACGAGAAGTACCTTGGTCGTAGTAAGAAGCTCCCACAATCATGACTGGCTTGTTTTCAAATGGATGAACTTCGTATGAAAGCCATTCAAGAACAGATTTTAGGGAAGCTGAGATTGTGTGGTTGTGTTCAGGAGTAGCGATGATAACACCATCAGCACGCGTAATTCTGTTATACAAGAGACGCAATTGGAAACTTTCATCCCATTTTTCGTCTTGGTTGAACATTGGAACTTCGTCAATTTCGAGAACTTCTAATTCAAATTTGAGTTTGAAGTGACGACGGATGAATTCCAAGAGTTTACGGTTATATGATTGATCGTAGTTTGATCCTACAAGTCCAACAAATTTCATTCTTTTTGGTCTCCTATCTTACAAATTTTCCCAGTCAAAGTCTTCAGCATCTTTGCGAAGTAGGGCTTGTGCGTTGCGCAATTTTTCAGTAATTTTTACAAAGATACGGAAGTCGTCAAAAGTGGCATCCAGTTTTTTAATAACATCAAGATCTACTAGATCTCCACTTGGATTAAAGGCTTGAAGAGAATGTGAAAGCAAGAATTCATCAGGAAGGACACTTGCTTTGATTTCTGGTGCGTTTAAGATTTGGCGAAGTTGCATTTGAGCACGTGATGAACCAAGTGTACCGTAAGAAGCACCTGTAATCATGATTGGTTTGTTCAAGAGTGGGTAAATACCATAAGACAACCAAGCAAGAGCGCTCATCAAAACAGCTGGGATAGAGTGGTCATACTCAGGAGTACCGATAATAACACCATCTGCCTCTTCGATTTTAGCAGCAATTTCCAAAATTTCAGCAGGTACTTGCTTGTCAGCTGGTTTATTGAAGACAGGAATGTCTTTAATTTCAACAAGTTCAATTTCAGCTTTTTCAGCAAAGTGTTTTTGCATGTATTGAAGCAATTGACGGTTTGTAGAACGTTTTGAATTTGTTCCAACAATAGCAATAAGTTTTAACATGAGATTTCCTTTCTCTTTTTACATAATACAATTTTAAAACTCCATTGAAACAGTTGTTTCTATAGAGTAAGAATTCCTGAAGAACAACTTAGGTGACCTTCCTTATCAATCAGAATCGCTTCGATTCCCTCCAAACTTTCGACTTGCCAAAGGATAGAAGCAGGTCTTTCTCCAAAGAGTCGAGTTGTCCAGATTTCACCATCGACTGATTTATCAGAGATGATTGTGAGACTAGCGAGTTCTGTTTCAACAGGATATCCTGTCTGACTGTCAAAAATGTGATGGTAATCTTTTCCATCGACTGTCAGGTGACGTTCATAAATGCCTGAAGTCACGACAGATTGATTGACAATGGGGATGGTCATTAAGTGATTTCCCCTCGGATTGGCTGGGTCTTGAATCCCGATTTGCCAAGGTTGATTCCCTCTTGCCTGATTTTTTCCAATGGTCAGGATATTCCCTCCCAGATTGATCAAGGCAGATGTCACTCCCTCTTCTCTAAGAAATTGGGCAACTTTATCCGCACTATAACCCTTGGCTAAACAACCAAGATCGATTTTCATTCCTTTTTGTTTTAAAAACACAGTGGAAGTGGAAGAATCTAATTCGATATAATGAGGATTGATTAAAGGTAGCACCGATTCAATTTCTTGGGGTTGGGCAACTTTGGCATCTGAAAAACCGATACGCCAGGTTTGAATCAAGGGACCAATGCTGATGTTGAGATGACTAGAGGGCGCTAGGCTATGCTCTAATCCAAGTGAAATCAATTCAAACAAATCAGGATGAACTTTGACTGGAGCTATTCCAGCTTGATAATTGATTTCCATCAACTCAGATTCTTGGCTATTAGCGTTGAAGCGGTATTCGAGCTCTCTGAGTAAATCAAAGGATTTCTGGAACAAGATATCTGCTCGCTCATCCACTAATGAAATAGTGATAGTGGTTCCCATTAGGCGTTCAGAATGTGAACTAAGAGGCAATCTACCAACTCCTTTCTCTTATGAAAAGAAGGTTGAAATATAGTAAATTTATGAAAAGTGAACCCCTTACATTTTCTTTCCATGATACTAGCATACCATAAAGTCAGCGTTTTCACAAATAAAATTTGTAAAGATGTCAAGAAATATGCTCAGGAAATGAAGAAAAATTGCAAGAATCTGTGTTAAGATACAGATTATTTACAATTTTTTACAAAAAAATAGGAAAAATCAGCCAAACTCTTGTAAACGCTAACAGTAAATGTTATACTAGTAGGGTAAATTTAGAATGAAGGTAGGAAATTTTTTATGAGTAAGATCGTTGTAGTCGGTGCTAACCACGCTGGTACAGCATGTATTAATACTATGTTGGATAATTTTGGAAATGAGAACGAAATCGTTGTATTTGACCAAAACTCTAACATCTCTTTCCTAGGATGTGGAATGGCCCTCTGGATTGGTGAACAAATTGACGGTGCTGAAGGCTTGTTCTATTCTGATAAAGAAAAATTGGAAGCTAAAGGTGCTAAAGTCTACATGAACTCACCAGTTCTTTCAATCGACTATGATAACAAAGTAGTTACAGCAGAAGTTGAAGGAAAAGAGCACAAAGAATCATATGAAAAATTGATTTTCGCTACAGGTTCTACACCAATCTTGCCACCAATCGAAGGTGTTGAAATTGTTAAAGGCAACCGCGAATTTAAAGCAACTCTTGAAAATGTACAATTCGTTAAATTGTACCAAAACGCTGAAGAAGTGATCAATAAACTTGCTGACAAGAGCCAGCACCTTGACCGTATCGCCGTTGTTGGTGGTGGTTACATCGGTGTTGAACTTGCTGAAGCTTTTGAACGTCTTGGAAAAGAAGTTGTCCTTGTTGATATCGTTGATACTGTCTTGAACGGTTACTATGACAAAGACTTCACACAAATGATGGCGAAGAACTTGGAAGACCACAACATCCGCTTGGCGCTCGGTCAAACTGTTAAAGCAATCGAAGGTGACGGTAAAGTTGAACGCTTGATTACTGATAAAGAAACTTTCGATGTGGATATGGTTATCCTTGCAGTTGGTTTCCGTCCAAACACTGTCCTTGCTGATGGTAAGATTGAACTCTTCCGCAACGGTGCCTTCCTTGTAGACAAGAAACAAGAAACATCTATCCCAGGTGTATTTGCAGTTGGTGACTGTGCGACTGTTTATGACAATGCACGTAAAGACACTAGCTACATCGCGCTTGCTTCAAACGCTGTTCGTACTGGTATCGTTGGTGCATATAACGCATGTGGACATGAATTGGAAGGAATCGGTGTTCAAGGTTCAAACGGTATCTCAATCTACGGTCTTCACATGGTTTCGACTGGTTTGACACTTGAAAAAGCAAAAGCTGCAGGTTACAATGCGACTGAAACAGGCTTTAACGATCTTCAAAAACCAGAATTCATGAAACATGATAACCATGAAGTAGCGATTAAGATTGTCTTTGACAAAGATAGCCGTGAAATTCTTGGTGCACAAATGGTTTCACACGATTCTGCAATCAGCATGGGAATCCACATGTTCTCACTTGCTATCCAAGAGCATGTAACAATTGATAAATTGGCATTGACAGACCTCTTCTTCTTGCCACACTTCAACAAGCCATACAACTACATCACAATGGCTGCCCTTACAGCTGAAAAATAAAAATGATGAACTATCTGGCCTTAAGTTAAGGTCAGATAGTTTTTTAGCCAATCTGTACCCATACAATTACGTTTTTTTTATCTTGTGATTCATTCTGTTCTGACTTAAAATGAAATGGTAGCTACCAATATAAATGATGAGGATAAAACAAATGACTGAAAATCGTTATGAATTAAATAAAAACTTGGCGCAGATGCTCAAGGGTGGGGTTATCATGGACGTTCAGAACCCTGAACAGGCCCGTATTGCAGAAGCTGCTGGTGCGGCAGCTGTGATGGCCTTGGAACGAATTCCGGCTGATATCCGTGCGGCTGGTGGGGTTTCCCGTATGAGTGATCCAAAGATGATTAAGGAAATCCAAGAAGCGGTTAGCATTCCAGTAATGGCTAAGGTCAGAATCGGGCACTTTGTTGAAGCTCAGATTTTAGAGGCTATTGAGATTGACTATATCGATGAGAGTGAAGTTTTATCTCCAGCAGACGACCGTTTCCATGTGGACAAAAAAGAATTCCAAGTTCCTTTTGTCTGTGGTGCTAAGGATTTGGGTGAAGCCTTGCGTCGGATTGCTGAAGGTGCTTCTATGATTCGTACAAAAGGAGAACCAGGGACAGGAGATATCGTTCAAGCTGTTCGCCATATGCGTATGATGAATCAGGAAATTCGCCGCATTCAAAACCTACGTGAGGACGAACTTTATGTTGCTGCTAAGGACTTGCAAGTCCCTGTAGAATTGGTTCAATACGTCCATGAGCATGGGAAATTGCCAGTTGTAAACTTTGCTGCTGGGGGAGTTGCAACGCCAGCAGATGCTGCGCTGATGATGCAATTAGGGGCAGAGGGTGTCTTTGTTGGTTCAGGTATTTTTAAGTCAGGAGATCCTGTTAAACGAGCGAGTGCTATTGTCAAAGCGGTGACTAATTTCCGAAATCCTCAAATCTTGGCTCAAATCTCTGAAGATTTAGGAGAAGCCATGGTTGGTATCAATGAAAATGAGATCCAAATCCTCATGGCTGAGCGAGGAAAATAGATGAAAATCGGAATATTGGCCTTGCAAGGGGCCTTTGCAGAACATGCAAAAGTACTAGATAAATTGGGCGTAGACAATGTCGAAATCAGAAATCTAGATGATTTTCAGCAACATCAGAGTGACTTATCCGGTTTGATTTTGCCTGGTGGGGAGTCCACAACCATGGGCAAGCTCTTACGAGACCAGGATATGTTGCTTCCCATCCGAGAAGCCATTCTATCTGGATTACCAGTTTTTGGAACCTGTGCGGGTTTAATTTTGCTGGCTAAGGAAATTGCTTCTCAGGAAGAGAGTCATCTAGGAACTATGGATATGGTGGTCGAGCGCAATGCCTATGGGCGCCAATTAGGAAGTTTCTATACGGAAGCAGAATGTAAGGGAGTCGGTCAGATTCCAATGACCTTTATCCGTGGTCCGATTATCAGCAGTGTTGGCGAAGATGTAGAAATTCTAGCAACAGTGGACAATCAAATCGTTGCAGCCCAAGAAAAAAATATGCTGGTAACTTCTTTTCATCCAGAATTGACTGATGATGTGCGCTTGCACCAGTACTTTATCAATATGTGTAAAGAAAAAAGTTGAGATTGAATTTCTCAACTTTTTTACATGTAATAAACAATGGCGATGTATTGGAGGGCAGATGCTGCTAGGATAAAGAGATGCCAAATCATGTGGAAATAAGGTTTTTTCTTGGCGTAAAATCCAGCTCCAACTGTATAAGAGAGTCCACCAGTTACCATGAGACTCCAGAAAATTGGTGTCGTTTGACTGATAATGGCAGGAATGATAGCTAGAACCAACCAGCCCATAATCAGGTAAAGAGCAAGGCTAAATTTCTCATTGACTTTTTTAGCAAAGATTTTATAGAGAATACCAAAGATGGTCGTTCCCCATTGGATAGCAATAATCAGATAGCCAAACCAGTTATTCATCAAAGTCAGTACGACAGGTGTATAAGAGCCAGCAATGGCAACATAAATCATAGAATGGTCAATAATTCTCAAGACGTATTTATGGGTCGAACCATAGGCCATAGAGTGATAAATGGTGGATGATAGAAACATGAGAAAGAGACTAATAACGAAAATGGAAACGCCGATAGAGGATAAAAATCCGTGTGCCTCATAACTATAGGTGGATGAAATAGGCAGTAAGATGAGCATGATGATTGCACCCACAGCATGGGTCACACTATTAGCAATCTCCTCTCCAAAACTGAGTTGTTTGCTGAGTTTAAGACTGGTGTTCATTGGATTACCTCCTCTTCAGTATGATGGATTAAGTCTAGAGTTTGATGATAGAGTTTAACGGTTTGGCAGCTGGTTTGGATAATGGGGTTAGCTGGGTCCATTCCTTGGTTCATGTAGTTTACAAAAGCGTCGTAGAGTTGGTCTGAACTGGCTTGACTTTGTAGAGTATTCAGTGTCTGAGCGATTTCTTGAATTGAAAAGACAGACTTGAGGGTTGTGATAGCAATCAAACGGGCAATCTGTTGGCGTTGGTATTTTTTCTTGTCAGGCTTTGTCAGGTAACCATGTTTGACATAATTGTTGACCATAGATGCTGTCAGGCCCTTGTCTTTATCAGGAGAGATAGGGGCGCAGACCTGATTGACATAGAGTAAAACCTGATCCAGATAGAGGTCAATGTTTGGAATTTCTGCCCATTTAGGGTAGGAAAAGGTAGTTTTCATTTTCAACTCCTCTTTATCTGGTTTTAATAACTAGATTATAAAATAATAAAAACGAAAAGTCAAATTTCAACTGCTTGTGAAAAGGCTTAAATTATGCTATGATGGATAAAAATAGTCAGTAAAAAGGAGTTAAAATGGAAATTCGTTTAGCCTTTCCAAATGAAGTCAATACCATTATGCAACTAATTGAGGATGCTAAAAAATGTCTAGCTGATGCAGGAAGTGATCAGTGGCAAAATGGTTATCCAAATGCCGATATTATTATTGAGGATATTATCTCAGGTCAAGCTTATGTAGCACTTGAAGAAGGGGACTTGCTGGCCTATGCAGCTGTAACTAAGAGTCCAGAGACAGCCTATGAAGCCATTTATGAAGGAAAATGGCAAGCTGGGGAGTCAGAGTACCTAGTCTTTCACCGTATTGCTGTGGCAGCAGATGTGCAGGGACAAGGAGTTGCTCAAACCTTCTTAGAGGGCTTGATTGAAGGATTTGATTATCTAGATTTTCGCTCAGATACGCATGTTGCAAACAAGGTCATGCAACATATTTTTGAAAAACTTGGTTTTAAACAGGTTGGTAAAGTGCCTGTTGATGGCGAACGCCTGGCCTATCAAAAATTGAAGAAATAATGCAAAAGAAGTACGCAAAAATGCTCTACTTTTCGCCAATAGGAACCTTGTCTTTGGTTGCCGACGAGCAATATCTGTATGGCATTTGGGTGCAGGAGCAGAAGCATTTTGAGAGGGGATTAGGATATGAAACGATAGAAGCAGTTGTTAGTCATCCCATTTTAGATCCAGTTATTGCTTGCTTAGATGCTTACTTTAAAGGCAAGCCTCAGGATTTATCTGACTTGCCCTTGGCTTCAATCGGAACGGATTTTGAAAAGCGAGTTTGGTCCTATTTACAGGGAATTCCTTATGGCCAGACAGTGACCTATGGACAAATAGCCCAAGAGCTGCAAGTGGATTCTGCTCAAGCAATTGGTGGAGCAGTGGGACGCAATCCTTGGTCTATCCTAGTACCTTGTCATCGTGTGCTAGGAGCAGGCAAGCGTCTGACAGGGTATGCTGCAGGAGTGGAAAAGAAAGCTTGGCTCTTGGAGCATGAAGGCGCAGATTTTAGAGATATAAAATAGAAAGTGAAAGACATGTTAGAATTTATCGAATATCCAAAATGTTCAACTTGTAAAAAAGCAAAACAAGAATTAAACCAACTCGGTGTGGACTATAAAGCCGTCCATATCGTGGAAGAAACACCTAGCCAAGAAGTTATTTTAAACTGGCTAGAAACCTCGGGTTTTGAGTTGAAGCAATTTTTCAACACCAGTGGAATCAAATACCGTGAATTGGGGCTGAAAGATAAGGTAGGAAGTCTGTCAAACCAAGAAGCAGCTGAGTTGCTAGCAAGCGATGGAATGTTGTTAAAACGGCCAATTTTAGTAGAAAATGGAACTGTTAAGCAAATCGGTTATCGAAAAACTTATGAAGAATTGGGATTGAAATAGTTTTTACTTATCTCTTTGATAGATAAAATATATAACCTCCCTGTTTCAAAGTATGATAAACTAGTAGGTAGACAAAGTCTGTATCTGGCCGTAGCAAATAATTTCATTGACGGCAGAAGTATGGTAGAATGAATCATTATCAGGAGAGGATGTTTTTATGAATGTTACAACGATTTTAGCATCAGATTGGTACCAAAACTTGATGCAATTGATTCCAGACGGCAAGCTTTTTAGCTTGCGTTCGGTCTTTGATGGGATTCCAAGAATTGTCCAACAACTTCCAACAACGATTATGTTGACCATTGGTGGTGCCCTTTTTGGCTTAGTTTTGGCGCTTCTTTTTGCCATTGTGAAGATCAATCGTGTCAAGATTTTATATCCCTTACAGGCCTTCTTTGTTAGCTTCTTAAAAGGGACACCGATTTTGGTGCAACTCATGTTGACCTACTACGGAATCCCTTTGGCTTTGAAAGCTCTCAATCAGCAATGGGGTACTGGTCTCAATATCAATGCGATTCCAGCGGCTGTTTTTGCGATTGTAGCCTTTGCCTTTAATGAGGCAGCTTATGCTAGTGAAACCATTCGTGCAGCCATTCTCTCAGTCAATCCTGGTGAGATTGAGGCGGCACGTAGTTTGGGTATGACTCGAGCGCAAGTTTATCGTCGAGTGATTATTCCAAATGCGGCAGTTGTGGCGACACCAACCTTAATCAATTCCCTAATCGGCTTGACCAAGGGAACTTCCCTAGCCTTTAGTGCGGGTGTTGTGGAAGTATTTGCCCAAGCTCAGATTTTAGGTGGGGCTGATTACCGCTATTTTGAACGCTTTATCTCCGTTGCCCTTGTTTATTGGGTGGTCAATATCGGAATTGAAAGCCTCGGTCGTTTCATCGAGAGAAAAATGGCTATTTCTGCACCTGATACAGTGCAAACAGATGTGAAAGGAGACCTTCGTTAATGATTAAGATTTCGAATTTAAGCAAATCCTTTTCAGGTCAGACTGTCTTGGATCATCTGGACTTGGATATTCAAAAAGGGGAAGTTATAGCCTTGATTGGTTCTTCAGGAGCTGGAAAATCAACCTTCCTTCGTAGTCTCAATTATCTTGAAACACCTGACAGTGGCTCGATTCAGATTGATGATTTCTTAGTTGATTTTTCTAAAATCACTCAAGAAGAAATCCTTGCCCTACGCCGTAAGCTGTCTATGGTTTTCCAACAGTTTAATTTGTTTGAACGCCGAACAGCACTTGATAATGTGAAAGAAGGTTTGGTTGTTGTCAAGAAATTGTCTGACCAAGAAGCGACTAAGATTGCCAAGGAAGAGTTGGCTAAGGTTGGGCTTTCTGACCGTGAAAACCATTATCCTCGCCATTTATCAGGTGGACAGAAGCAACGGGTTGCCTTGGCGCGTGCTCTTGCTATGAAACCAGATGTCTTGCTCTTAGATGAACCAACTTCAGCCCTTGATCCAGAATTGGTCGGCGAAGTAGAAAAGTCTATTGCAGATGCTGCTAAGTCAGGTCAGACCATGATTTTGGTCAGTCATGACATGTCCTTTGTAGCCCAAGTGGCTGATAAGATTCTTTTCCTAGATAAGGGGAAAATCATTGAGTCTGGAACACCGGATGAGATTATCCACCATCCTAAAGAAGAGCGGACAAAAGAATTCTTCGCTAGTTACAAACGGACTTATATTTGATATAATAGATAAAGAAAAACTCAGTTAGCTGGACTAGCTGAGTTTACTCTTTAAAAAAGATAGAAATGAGAGAAATCATGCTACTGCAACTATTTTCTTTATATTTCGAGAGTTTAATCTTGACCACCATCCTCGTCCTGATTTTTTTAGGGATTTGGATTGGACTGAGAGCCATGTCGGGAGTTGATAAGACAGCCAAGGCTCGCCAAGCCCATCTCTATGATATGATTATGATTGGGGTCTTGGTTGTTCCAGTATTATCCTTTGCGGTTATGAGTTTAATTCTTGTTTTCAAGGCATAATCCTTGCTTGATTGACAAGAAAGAGTTAGAATAAAGATAGTTACAACAAGAAAGAAGGAATCTATATGTACGATACTATTATTATCGGTGCTGGACCTGCAGGGATGACTGCAGCCTTGTATGCTACTCGAAGCAATCTGAAAGTAGCCTTGATTGAAGGTGGTCTGCCAGGTGGTCAGATGAATAATACCTCTGATATTGAAAATTACCCAGGATATGCTAATATTAGTGGGCCAGAATTGGCAGAAAAAATGTTTGAACCGCTTGAAAATCTTGGTGTTGAGCACATTTATGGTTATGTTGAAAATGTCCAAGATCATGGTGATTTTAAGAAAGTGATTACTGATGACCAAACATATGAAACACGTACAGTTATCGTAGCAACTGGTTCTAAACACCGTCCTTTGGGAGTGCCTGGAGAAGAAGAACTGAACAGTCGTGGTGTTTCTTACTGTGCCGTGTGTGATGGTGCTTTCTTCCGTGACCAAGATTTGTTGGTAGTTGGTGGTGGAGATTCAGCTGTTGAAGAAGCCATCTTCTTGACTCGCTTTGCTAAGACTGTTACCATTGTTCACCGTCGTGATCAACTCCGTGCCCAAAAGGTTTTACAAGACCGTGCTTTCGCTAATGAGAAAGTCAGCTTTATCTGGGATTCTGTGGTTAAGGAAATCAAGGGTGAAAACCGAGTAGAATCTGTCGTTTTTGAAAATGTGAAAACAGGTCAAGTGACAGAACAAGCCTTCGGTGGTGTCTTTATCTATGTTGGATTGGACCCTCTTAGCGATTTTGTTAAAGAATTGAATATCCAAGATCAGGCAGGATGGATTGTGACAGATAACCACATGAAAACTGCAGTTGATGGTATCTTTGCAGTTGGAGATGTTCGCTTGAAAGACCTCCGCCAAGTAACAACAGCAGTTGGAGATGGAGCTATCGCTGGCCAAGAAGCCTATAAATTTATCACAGAACATAGTTAATACACTTCGAAAATCTCTTCAAACCACGTCAGCTTCGCTTTGCCGTAGGTATGGGTACTGACTTCGTCAGTTCTATCCACAACCTCAAAACAGTGTTTTGAGCTGACTT
>NZ_JUQO01000015.1 GCF_001074635.1 Streptococcus mitis | reverse complement strand
ATAACCCAAAGAGAGGCAAGACCTCTCTTTTTTATGCAGTTGAGGAGCTAAAGGGTGCAGAATGGATGAAATGTGCCAAAAGTGTATCTGAATCTGTTAGACTGTATCTAGAAAGGGGAAGATTATGCTTAAAGAATTGTATGAAGAAGTCCAGGGAATTGTATACAAGTGTAGAAATGAGTATTACCTTCATTTATGGGAACTATCGGACTGGGATCAAGAGGGAATGATTTGCCTGCATGAATTGATTAGTAGCGAAGAAGGGCTAGTAGACGATATTCCACGCTTACGTAAATACTTCAAAACAAAATTCCGGAATCGAATTCTAGATTATCTCCGTAAACAAGAAAGTCAAAAACGGAGATATGATAAAGAGCTTTATGAAGAAGTGGGTGAGATAAGTCATCGAGTAAGCGAGGGAGGTCTCTGGCTAGACGACTATTATCTCTTTCATGAAACACTAAGAAATTATAGAAACAAACAAAATAAAGAGCAACAAGAAGAGTTAGAACGCGTCTTAAGAAATGAACGTTTCCGAGGGCGTCAAAGAGTGTTAAAGGACTTACGTATTGTGTTTAAAGAGTTTGACATCCGTACTCATTAGAAATTCATGCAAAAAAGTAAAAAAAGTTTAAAAAAGTAGTTGACAAAAAATAAAAAGTCGGTATAATAGTAAGAGTTGAAAAT
>NZ_JUQO01000119.1 GCF_001074635.1 Streptococcus mitis | reverse complement strand
TCAAGTCGTAACAAGTTATGTGAATGAAGAAGGCAAAGAAATCAGCCCTTCAGACAAAGGAACAAAAGATAAAAAAGACATTCCAGAGTACATTTACAAAGAAACTAAGAAAGACGAAAAAGGAAATACAGTCCATGTATATCGTCAAGTCGTAACAAGTTATGTAGATGAAGAAGGCAAAGAAATCAACCCTTCAGACAAAGGAACGAAAGATAAGAAAGACATTCCAGAGTACATTTACAAAGAAACTAAGAAAGACGAAAAAGGCAATACAACGCATGTATACCGTCAAGTCGTAACAAGTTATGTGAAT
>NZ_JUQO01000118.1 GCF_001074635.1 Streptococcus mitis | reverse complement strand
CTTGTCTTTGCTGGTTTCTCTGTATTTTTTTAATTCCAAGAATGCCATCTTAACTAGATGGTTTTCTTGTCCATTGTTTGTGATGGTTAAGACCTCACCTGTCATGTCTTCGCGCATACTAAAACTGTGAAAAGCCAAATCATCCGAGAAGTAATTACTATCCACGATTGCGATAGCGTATACTGGGGCAATATGTTTGTAACTCTGGTGAGTGTCACCTTCACGTTGGCGAATTTTTTCGAGGTTTTGATTAACCTGACTGCATAGATAAGCCCACAGGCGATTGATGAAAAAATTCTGATGATGCACCTGAATCTCAAT
>NZ_JUQO01000117.1 GCF_001074635.1 Streptococcus mitis | reverse complement strand
GTCTCTTATGAGTCACTTCATAAAGGAAATCCAAGGGATCCCGATCAATCACTTGACCATTTTGATAAAGAATTCCATTTTCAAACTTAATCTCAAAAACTGGATTATAGGCTAGGATAGAAAAACGAGCTGTTTCCTTGTCTCTCGGAATACTCTCTAAGATCACCTTGTGTTGCCCCTTTAAGCGCATATAAGCCAAGATTGGTGATAAGACATCTCCATGAATGATTCGTTCCATTGTAATTTCCCTTTCAGTTCCTTATTTTTAATTTTTTATCTTTTTCTATTTCCCTTAAATAGTGCGGACGGGAGCAACTTTCTCCGAAATTTCATCCCTAATTTTTGAGCCTTAGGTCTCAAAAATTCCGTCCTATAGAAGCATATTTGCTTCTATAGGATACCACTATGGCGGGAAATATCTTTTAAAAGCTCACTTCGTTCGCAAATTTTTTGTAGCAATCTATTTAATAATGAACAATAATTTAAAACTAAACAGCTGAACCTATAATAGACATATAAAAATCCCCACGCAAAACAACTTGCGTGAGGACGAAATTCGCGGTGCCACCTCAATTATAGGATTTCTCCTATCTCTCATTCCTGTCTCAGAAACCTCTTGTAACAGGCTGTGCGATAAAGGGCACTCCCTTGAGAATTATGTTTTCTTCTCTTGTTTCAGATGGACCCAACCTTACAACTTTCTCTACTTGTTTCCAGCAACCACAAGCTCTCTGTGAGAGAAAGGACTGTAATTTTTCCATCTATTATTTTTTAGCTTCTAGGTAGTCTGCAATCGCAGCTACGTCCTTGTCTCCACGACCAGAGACATTGATGATGAGATTTTCATTTCGGTACACCTTTACTAGCTTCTTTCCTTGATAGTTGGAATCTTTCCACTTTCTATCGCTATCATGTTACGAAAAAAGCCCACACACAGAATATACTTCTGCGTGAGGGCGTTGGTAACGCGGTGCCACCTCAATTATAAAGGGACTATCCCCTTTACATCTCTACCTTGTCTAACAACAAGTTGCACTGTAAGGTGTGCGCACCGAATTTTCATTGTTTCAAATTCATTTCTAAAATCAGCCCACTTTCACTACTCCCAACCACCTGTTCACAATCACCACAGGCTCCCTGAAGATCAAAAATAGTTACTTTTCTGATTTGTTGAACTTATTTTAATACTTTGTTTTTTCTTTGTCAAGACTTTTTTACGATTTTTTTGATAAAGTTAGCACTTTTTCAGAAACTGTTTTGAAAGTCTCAATGATATAGTCTACTTCTTCATCGCTTAATTTAGTATGAAGTGGAAGCGTAATTTCATTTTCAAAGAAGGCATAAGCCTTAGGATAATTAGCCATATCAAAGCCAAGATTCTTATAGGCTGTTAAGAGAGGAAGCGGTTTATAGTGTACGTTACTTGCAATTCCTGCTTTGGCTAATTCTTGGATGATGAGATTGCGTTCTTCTAAGCTTGCTCCTTCTACATGGGTGATGTAGAGGTGGCGTGAAGATTCGACAGTTTCAGTCTTGTGTGCTAATGGATGGATACGAGAACCTGCAAAACCACGATCATAGCGGTCCACGATATTCTTACGACGTTGTAACAAACTTGGATAGCGGTCCAATTGTACCAAACCAAGTGAAGCCATGATATCGGTCATATTGCACTTGTAGGCTGGTGTGACGATATCGTATTCCCATGACCCCAGTTGCATCTTGGCAAGAGCATCCTTAGTTTGACCATGAAGCGACAGAATCTGGAATTCCTTGTACATCTCTTCGTCGTCAATTGCTGGATTGGCTTTCCAAGTCGCACTTCCACCTTCTGCCGTTGTAAAGTTCTTAACGGCATGGAATGAGAAGGAAGTAAAGTCAGCGATAGAACCAGCTGGTTGTCCTTTATAAGTAGATCCCAAAGCATGGGCACTATCAGAGACAATCACAATACGGTTAAAGGCCTTTTGCCACTTGCTTGAAGCGGTAAAGAGGTCACGTTTTTTCTCCACAACTTGGAACAAACGATCATAATCGCAAACAATCCCTGCGAGCTCTACTGGGATAATCACCTTAGTTTTCTCAGTGATAGCTTGCTCCAGCAGGTCATAGTCCATCTCAAACGTACCTGCTTGGATATCCACCATGACAGGGGTTGCTCCTACGTGAGTGATGACACTACATGAAGCTGTGTAAGTCATAGCTGGAACAATGACTTCATCACCAGGTCCCACTTCTAAGACGCGCAAAATCAACTCAAGAGCGGCAGTCGCAGAGTTGAGGCAGACAGTCTTAGGCGTCTGTGTGTATTGAGACAAACGACGCTCCAGTTCTTTTGTCTTAGGACCTGTTGTGATCCAACCAGAACGCAGGGTATCCGCTACTTCAGCAATTTCTGCTTCTGTAATATCGGGAGGTGAAAATGGAATATTGTAATTTGGCATTGATTTGCTCCTTTTATCTGTACTCATTTTCTCATGACTACTTTATTTTAGCACTTCAAACACGGTTTGAAACATGATTTTGATGTCTCCAAGGAAACTAAACTCTCGGAGATAGGCGAGGTTATAGCGCATCTTTTCAGGAAGAACATGCTCTACATAGGCCTGATCAACCGACAAACCTTTCTCCGTCATTTGACTGATGATAGTGTCCTCATCCTTGTAGTGAATGCTGGCTGGAGAGGTAATTCCTGCTGGCAAAAGCAAGGTTGCCATCATTTCAGGGCTATACTGCTCTGTGTAGCGTGGCACTTCAGGTCGTGTACCGACAAAGGACATTTCGCCTTTCAGGACATTGACCAGCTGAGGCAGTTCGTCTAAACGGACACGGCGGATGAAATTGCCAACCTTGGTAATACGACTATCGTTAGCTGAAGTCACCAGACTACCTTTTTTATCCGCATCCGTCACCATGGTACGGAACTTCCAAATCTTGAAAGATCGATTGTACTGGGTCACGCGCTCTTGCTTGTAAATCACTGGCCCCTTGCTATCCAACTTGATCCAAATGCTCAAAATGAGAAAGATGGGAGAGGTCAGAACCAGTAAGACCAAGGCTAGAACCCAGTCCAAGCAACGCTTGAAAATCATCGACCCCTTCCTTTTAGAGACAAGCTGGTAGTAAGACTCAACCTCGCTTGATTTCATTTCCACGGGCAAGTCTTCCCATTTCAGCATGCTGTTTCTCCTTTGTTTTTATTATACTATTTGTCAACATTTTTCATTATACCACAAAATGGAAAAGGCGGTGAAAGAAATCTGTAATTTGAAGGATTTCCTTCTTATGCTCAATGAAAATCAACGAGTATTAGGCCATGGCCCCTGCCTGTAAGCTATACATCTTGTGGTAGGTTCCTCCCAAGGCCAAAAGTTCCTCATGGGTTCCACTCTCGATAATGCGCCCCTTGTCCAAAACATAGATACAGTTGGCGTCTTGGATGGTAGAAAGGCGGTGAGCGATAGCAATGGTTGTCCGTCCCTGTCTCATCTTAGCCAGAGAAACTTGAACCAGACTTTCTGTTTCAGAGTCAATATTGGCTGTCGCTTCATCCAAAATCAGGATTTTAGGCTGACTGGCGACTGTTCTGGCAAAGGCAAGAAGCTGACGCTGACCTGTTGAAAAACTGGAGCCACGCTCAGAAACAGGGGCGTCATATCCCTGAGGAAGTTCTTGAATAAAGGAATCTGCATCCACGAAGGCTGCAGCAGCCTGGACCTGCTCATCACTAATGTCTTGGTACATGGCGATATTGGACTTAATGGTTCCATGATAGAGGAAGGGATCCTGCAAAACTAGCCCGATATTTTTCCTTAGCTCTTCCTGACTGTAGTCTCTAATATCCACATCATCCAAGAGAACTCGCCCTGACTGGAATTCATAAAAGCGCATGAGGACATTGATAATCGAAGATTTCCCAGAACCTGTATGCCCCACAAAAGCAATGGTCTCACCCTTGTTAACGGAGAAGGAAATATCATCCAGAATCGGATGTTTTCCATCATAAGAGAAACATACATGTTCAAAACGAATATTGCCTTCTTGGATTTTGGCTTGCCCATCATTTTGAAGGGGCTCATAGGTCCTCTCATCAATCAAGGCAAAGACACGGCCTGCAGACACCATGGACGTTTGCAGGGTTGAAAAGTTTTGCGTCACCTCAATCAGGGGATCAAAAAGACGGTTGATATACTGGATAAAGGCATACATAGTTCCGGCCGTTATCCCGATAGAAAGACCACGGTAGCCAAAATAGGCCATCAAAACGGCGTAGCCTAGGAGTTTCAGCAAACTCATGGCAGGGCGCAAAAAGAGGGCATCCAAGGCTACAGAACGGTTGGCATAGACCAAGTGTTCTTGGTTAATCTCATCAAATTCTGCCTGCAGGCGCTTCTCTTGGTTAAATGCCTGGATTATCCTGATTCCTTCGATATTTTCTGCCAGCTTACTATTGATATCTGACAAGAGACTTCTGGTCTTCTCGATGACTTTCACTGATTTTTTCCGATAGAGATTGACCAAAAGGAAAATCAAGGGGAGAAAGAGCAAGACCAAAGCTGTCAAACGAAAATCCAGCACCAACATGGTGTAAAGGGTTGTCAGAAAAATGAAAACTGCTGAGATAAAGCTAGACAAAATCCCCGAAAACATATCACTGATGGTCTCAGTGTCATTTGTCAAACGAGAAACGATGGAACCTGCTGGCGTCTTGTCAAAATAAGACATGCCCAGCTTCTCCATATTGAAAAAGGCATCCCGACGAATATCCCTAACAATACTGTAGGACACCCGTGCAAAGAGAAGATTACCGACATACTGGACCAGAGTTTGTAGGATATAAAGGCCATAGTAGGCCAGCAAAACGATCACAGCAAGTTGGTTGAGATTGCTCAGATACTGGTCTATAAAGTGGGAGGCCACAAGGGGAATGACGCTTTTAATGACCGTCGTCGCTAGGAGAAAGCTGAGTGCCAAAAAGGTCAGGAGTCCATAGGGCTTGAGATAGGACATCAAGCGCTTCAATACAACCCATTGTTCTTTCTTATTCCGCATCTTCTTCTCCCTTCATTTCCAGCTGCTGAGACTGGTAGGTTTGGGCATACCAGCCATCCAAAGCTAGCAAGTCTTCATGCCTGCCTCGTTCGATAATTTGGCCATTTTGCAGAACTAAAATCAAATCTGCATGGACAACCGCACTGAGGCGATGAGCCGTAATAATGGTTGTCTTGTCCTTTCGCGTCTCCTTGAGGTTGTCGATAATCGCATACTCTGTCTTGGCATCCACGGCCGACAAAGAATCATCCAAAATCAAGATATCAGGGTCTAAAATCATAGCCCGACTCATGGCCAGACGCTGCTTTTGCCCACCAGAAAGACTGACTCCTTTTTCACCAATCAGCGTATCAAATCCCTGAGGCATAGCTACAATGTCTTGGTAAACTTGAGCTAGCTTAGTCGCTTTCTCTACCGCCGAAAGGGGCAAATTAGGATTTCCAAAGCAGATATTGTCTAAAATCGAAGTCGCAAAGAGGAACTGGTCCTGAGGAACATAGCCCATGAGACTGCGAAGGTCTGTCAGACGATAGTCACGAATATTATGACCGTTTAGGTAAATAGCACCCTTATCCACATCATATTCACGCAAGAGGAGTTTGATCAAGGATGTTTTCCCAGAACCTGTCTGCCCAACCAAGCCCAGAGTTTGCACTTTTTCCAAGCTGAAGTGAATATCCGTCAGTGTTTCCTCATTTTCAAAGGCAAAGCTGTCAATGGCATATTCCAAACGTCCATTTTCAATACCATCTAAAGGAAACTCTGGGTCTTTTACTGGTGATTCCTGAGATAAAAGTTCCTCAATCCGCTGGTAAGAAACCTTGCCTCGCTGGGTAATATTAAAGAGGAAACCGATGGCCATAAGAGGCCAGACCAACATATCCAAGTAACTGATAAAGGTAACCAGATTTCCAACCGTGATTTGCCCTTCCTGAACCATCAAGGAGCCGACCAGAAGGGTTAAAACATAGGAGGAACCAACAAATAAGAGAACCATGGGGTCAAAGAGACTATCGTATTTCATGGTTTGGAGATTCTTTTGGAAGGTCAAGGCATTGACTGACTGAAAAGACTCCAGCTCATCTGCCTGATAACCGAAAGACTTGGTCACTTTGATACCTGATACGGACTCCTGCACCTTGTTATTGAGTTCAGAAAAAGCAGCTTGGGATTCGCCAAAGGCCTTATGAGTCTTTCTCCCAAGACGACTGGTCGCATAAGCCATGAAAGGTAGGGGAAGAATGGCAACCAAGGTCATTTGCCATGAGATGCTAAAGAGCATGGTCAACAAAGTCACCAGAGCCGTGATAGAGGCATCCACCGCAGACATGACTCCTCCACCTGCGAGACGGGTTAAGGCATTGATATCATTGGTAGCGTGTGCCATCAGGTCTCCCGTCCGATAGGTTTGATAAAAGGCTGGAGACATTTTTGTGAAATGCTCAAACAAGCGAGAGCGCATAATCTGTCCCAAACGGTAGGAAGTCCCGAGGATATACATACGCCACACATAGCGCAGATAGTACATACCAAAGGCCGCAAGCAGCAGGTAAAATAGGTCAAGAAGAAGATCCTGCTGGGTTAATTGCCCCGATGTAATGGCATCAATGACCCGCCCCATAACCATAGGTGGAATGAGATTGAGGACGGAAACCAAGACCAGGGCCACAATCCCGACTAGATAACGGCGTTTTTCTAACTTGAAAAACCACCAAAGTTTTTGAATAATGGACATAACATCCCTTTCTGATTGCAAATAGAAACCTGAGGCCAAGACCCCAGGTTTTTCTTATTCATAGGTTACGACTGTGACCGCACCCTTGTCATACTCAGCGATAAAGATATTGGCTACATTGTCATGCCCTTGCTTGCTGAGGTTATCAAGCAACCACTCTTCGTTACGACCAATCGACTCCAAAACATCGACTTGTATCACACCGTCAGTCACAACTGGATACTTAGGATTTTCATCTCCCATTTGGACCACGATGAGTTGGCCATTTTGCTCCTGCACAGCTCGTTTGACCTGCTTCATCTGGAAAATTCCTTGGCTACGAAGTTTGAGGGCTACTTCCGCTGCAGACAAGCCAACTGAACGACAGGCTTCTGGGTCAATCTGACCATTTTTGATGAGGAGAGTTGGCTTACCATCAATCAAGCGTTTGACAAAACGAACATTGTTATTGAGCCACTTGAGGGTCAAGACCAAAATCGTCCACATCATCAAAATCACTGCATACTGGAGAATGCTGATAGAACTATTGTAAATCACCCCACCGATGATACCACCGAGAACATAGTTCTGAATTTGGTCTGTCGCAGAGTTAGGTGCTAGGTTCCCCTTTCCTGTCACATTGATAACAAAAACAAGCGAGAAGAGCCCCAAGGCCAGTTTGATTAAAATTTCCATATAGTTGAGCGTCATTTGTTTACCTCCACCAATTCAATAGCGTCTGTTTGATGCAATTCTAATTTCTCTAAAAGATACTTGTCTGGTTGGCTCCCGTTCATGGCACGATAGAAATTTGAACCTACCTTGATAAGTGCTCCATCAGTGGCTGCAGAAGTATTGACATAAACTTCTGATTTATCCACTCCCAAGTCTTTGGAAACAACCTCTATGAAATGAAGGGAGGTTTGAAATTGGTTGTTAGAGGCTTGATTGGTCTGGTATTTTGAGATTGTCACCAAAAGCATGGCCACCAAGGTCAAGGCCAAAATCATGACCAATTCCCGAAACTTAGTCCCCTTTTTATCACGATAGGCTTTAAAAGCAAAAAATCCTGTGATAGCTAGGAGAACAATTCCAAAGCCAATCATGATGCCATTTTGCTGACTGATTTGGCTAAGTACATAGTCATATGAGTAAAATTTCATTTATTTTCACTCCCTTTCATAAAATCATTCTTAATTATAAACGAAAGAGAGTGATTTTTCAAGCCATACGTTGGGGAAATGGACATATCAGACCAACTTCTCTAACTAATGACTCCAGTAGCTATTTCAAGATTCTGATTTTGATAATTGATATGAATAAACACCAGGCATCAACACCACAAGTAGAAGTGTCAAGAAAAACACCCAGTAAACATATAGTTGAACAAAGGAATTTAGAAACAATAACAATCCTCCTAATACCCAAATTTTTCCAGCTAGACGATGCGTTTTTCTCCAGTTTTCATCATTCTCCAAGGTCCACGGTAGTCGAATACCGATTATATAATTTCGGTGTGTTTTTGGTAGATAATTTCCAATTACGATCATCACGACTCCCATAAAAATCTGAGCTAGTAGCCCACTCATCATGGAATAACCCAAATATTCTCCGAAGATAGAAATCATTAATAGACAAGATACAAAAGGAATAATCCAGTAAATCAAAACTTGTATTTTTGAACTGATATTGCTAGATTTAGGATCCTTAATCATTAAAAATAGAAGCAACCAATGCATCAAAAGCATGAGAGTCGGTAATCCAAAGATAGCAAACATTTTATGATTGTAGCCATCTGCTTGACCCAGTAGATTAAAATGAGTGGGTATCTCCTCTGGTAATTGATTCCAGAAAACACAACCTACAAGGGAAGGTAGTAGGATGAGAATGCTCGTAAATAATACCAATTTCTTATTGATTTTTATCTTCATCAAAATGATCTCCTTTCAGATCTGCTAACCAAACCATTATATCCTCTAAAACCGATGTATTTAACTCATAATAAATAAAGTTTTTTTCTTTCATTTCATGAATCAAATCCGCTGCTTTCAAAATCGTGAGATGATGTGAAATCGTTGCACTTGTCAACTCGAATTGACTGGCAATTTCTCCTGCAGATAATCTACCTGCTTTGAGTAAATTTAAAATCTCTCTCCTAACTGGATGAGAAAAGGCTTTAAAACTATTTGCAAAACTCATAATGGCTCCTTTCCCTTTGTAATATTAGTAGGGCTAGGACTAAGCAAGGTAGAACTGATAGTATTCCTGTCGGTGATGGGCCTAAAATCAAGAGGCTTGAAACTTTTTCTCCTGGTAATTGAAAGAGTAACCCAATACCTGCAGTTGCATTGATTGCCCCATGAAATAGGGCAGAAGCCCAGATAGAACCTGTCTTTTCCAACAACCAGCTCAACAATATTCCTAGGCTAAAACAAAATAGAAACATAGCAACAACTCCCAAAACGGGATAAGCAAAATAAGATATTCCATAATTATAGCCTTGCAAATTGATTGGTAGATGCCAAAGACTCCAAATGAGACCAAGCAAGACATGAGTATGGACTATTGAAAAGCGTCCTCTTAGCACTGGGTAAAGATAGCCCCGCCAACCAATTTCCTCCCCTAATGCAAAGAAACTATTAAGAAAAGGAGCATAGGTCAAACTAGCTAGGATTTGAATCAAGGCCAAGAAAGATAAGGGAATGGTTGATTGAGAGACACCTTTTTCTTGTAAGATGGCTTGAATAGATTCAAAACCGAGGCTGAAATTGCTAGGAAATACAAGAAAATAAAGTCCTGCTCCTAAAAAACTGATGACTGCTGGTAACCAGATAGCTAGTAAGTAAAAGCGCCAGTTCCTCTTGAGATTCACGACTAATTTAGATTTGATTCCACTAGATTGATTCGTGATTTTCCCTAAGAGAAAGACTGCAAGTGCAGGCATCCACATGGCTACAATACTAGCAAGCTGACTCCATGGAGAATTTAGACCAACACCACTTAGCCATAGTGCCAACCATATTATCCAAGCAAGGGCATAAGCCAAGACCACAAAAAGAAGGATTGTTCTCTTATTTGACATATTTGTACACTTCACTTTCTATTTAGATGTTTTTCTAAATAACATTATACACCTTTCCATTCTAAATACAAGAACTATTTAGATTTTTTTCTAAATAGTTTAGGGAATTTTTATTTTCTCAGGATAAAGTCTAAAGAGTGATTTTTCAAACCATACGTTGGGGAAATAGACCTTTTTTTGGTATAATAAAATCTATAATCTGAATGAAAAAGGTAACTTTATGAAACTTATCTCATGGAATATTGATTCTCTTAACGCAGCCCTAACTAGTGACTCAGCTCGTGCCAAATTGTCCCAAGAAGTCCTACAAACCCTTGTTGAAGAAAATGCTGATATCATCGCTATCCAAGAAACCAAGCTTTCTGCCAAAGGGCCTACAAAGAAACACTTGGAAATTTTAGAAGAACTCTTCCCAGGCTACGAAAACACGTGGCGCTCTTCCCAAGAGCCTGCCCGTAAAGGCTATGCTGGAACCATGTTCCTCTATAAGAAAGAACTCACACCCACTGTCACTTTCCCAGAAATCGGTGCTCCGTCTACCATGGACTTGGAAGGCCGTATCATCACTCTAGAATTTGATGAATTTTTCGTAACGCAAGTTTACACTCCAAACGCTGGCGATGGCCTCAAACGCTTGGAAGAACGCCAAATCTGGGATGTCAAATATGCTGAGTACTTGGCTGAACTAGACAAAGAAAAACCAGTCCTTGCGACCGGTGACTACAATGTAGCCCACAATGAAATCGACCTTGCAAATCCTGCTAGCAACCGCCGTTCACCAGGATTTACCGACGAGGAACGTGCTGGATTTACCAACCTCTTGGCAACTGGATTTACCGACACCTTCCGCCATATTCATGGCGATGTTCCAGAACGCTACACTTGGTGGGCACAACGCAGCAAGACTTCTAAAATCAACAATACAGGCTGGAGAATCGACTACTGGCTGACAAGCAACCGCGTGGCTGACAAGGTGACCAAGTCTGATATGATTGACTCCGGTGCGCGCCAAGACCACACACCCATTGTCATGGAGATTGAACTCTAAGGAGAAAACGAATGGACTATCAAGCTGTCATTCCTGAATTTGTAGTATCTGACATCGAACAGTCGCGCCACTTCTACTGCGACTTGTTGGGATTCTCTGTCGAATACGAGCGCCCCGAGGAGAAATTTCTCTTCCTCTCGCTTGAAGACTGCCAGCTCATGTTAGAAGAAGGCAGCGCAGAAGAACTAGCCCAACTGACCTATCCTTTCGGGCGCGGTGTCAATATTTCCTTTGGCATCAAGGATGTCCCCCAGCTCTACCAAAATCTGCTGTCAGCTAACTATCCCATCCATCGTCAACTGACAAAAAGAGAATTTCGTGTTGGGGATCACTATATCTATCCTCACGAGTTTGCAGTCTTGGATCCAGATGGTTATTTTTTAAGATTTAGTGAATAGAATAATAAAGATTGGGAAAAAGTCTTTAAAGTTAGAAAAAGGCATATTGTCAAGTCTTGAAAAATCTTGATAATATGCCCTTTTATGATGGAAAAACCTTCTAAATGTTAGCCGATAAGTTAATTTTCGCCCATTTTTATTATATTTGTTCGTTTTTAAAACCAAAACACTAACGAAATATTTGATTTTTAAAGTTTTTTGGTGTAAAATAAAAACATTGGCTCAAGCCTATTTAAATTTAAATATCGTTTTACTTGT
Organism: Streptococcus mitis; assembly: GCF_001074635.1. Taxonomy (GTDB): domain Bacteria; phylum Bacillota; class Bacilli; order Lactobacillales; family Streptococcaceae; genus Streptococcus; species Streptococcus mitis_E. The sequence goes on along the minus strand of NZ_JUQO01000117.1, from coordinate 184 downwards.
TTATGTCGTGAATTGGCACGATGTTTCTACAAGGTGCCGGAACACCTAACAATAAGTAAGTCAGAAGTGAGGTATGGTCGTTTTTGCCATGCCTATTTTGGGGACTTACTTAGAGATTAAGTAGGTCCTTTTTCTATTTCTTGCTAGAAACTATAAACAAGCAAATGGATTGGCTTTTAGACTT
>NZ_JUQO01000116.1 GCF_001074635.1 Streptococcus mitis | reverse complement strand
AGTTGGCAAAGATGGTAAAGTAACTGTAACCATTCCAGAAGGAGCGAAACCAGGTGATAAGATTACAGGAACCATCACCGTAACTTACCCAGATGGCTCAAAAGATGAAGTTCCAGTGGAAGTAACGGTTAGAGAAAAAGACAAAGACATCTATACACCAGAGTACAATAAAGGAAATGGCAAACCAGGTGGCACTGTTGAATTACCATTGAAAGAGAAAGCTGGCAAAGAAATTCCAGAAGGAACTAAATTCCAAAGTGATACTCCAGGAATCACAGTTGGCAAAGATGGTAAAGTAACTGTAACCATTCCAGAAGGAGCGAAACCA
>NZ_JUQO01000014.1 GCF_001074635.1 Streptococcus mitis | reverse complement strand
TCTTGGTTCCATTCCATGACGAATTCTTCTGCTTCTGGGTCTTCCAAAAAGTCCATGAGGGCATCTAGTCCAACCTCGGCAGTGTCTTTAAGGAATAGAGCAAAATAAGCTAAAAATTCACGAGAAAAACCTTTTTTAGGTAGGTAAGGAATAACCGTCAAATAGTCTTCCTCATTGACTGTTGATTTGGCAGGATTGTAAAAAAGCACTGCTTCCTCAAAGAGAATGTCATCTGACGAAACCTCTCCGTCTTCATCTACCATCTCCACACCTGCAGCGTTTTGCGCTTCCAATAGAAAACTCACTTCAACCGCGTGGTTACGCTTGTCCCAACTAATCTCAAAGTCAAAGGGAAAATTCTTCTCCAACTCTTCCTCTAAAACATCTAAAAATCCGTATGTTGCCATTTTGTCCTCTTTCTATGCGACTCTTTAATCGCCCCGATTGCTCGGAAATATGCTAAAATAGATACTACCATCTTACCACATATACATCAGAAAATCCACGTTAGAAAGGACTGCTATGCCAGACAATCTCGCACTTCGCATGCGCCCTAAAACCATCGATCAGGTCATCGGTCAGGAACATCTGGTCGGACAAGGAAAAATCATCCGTCGCATGGTGGAAGCCAACCGCCTGTCCTCCATGATTCTATATGGACCTCCTGGAATCGGCAAGACCAGTATTGCTTCAGCCATCGCTGGGACTACTAAGTATGCCTTTCGAACTTTCAATGCGACAGTTGATAGTAAAAAGCGACTGCAAGAAATTGCGGAAGAGGCTAAATTTTCAGGTGGACTTGTACTACTCCTTGACGAGATTCATAGACTAGATAAAACCAAGCAAGACTTCCTCTTGCCTCTCTTGGAAAGTGGACTGGTCATCATGATTGGCGCTACAACTGAAAATCCTTTCTTCTCTGTCACTCCTGCCATTCGCAGTCGCGTTCAAATTTTTGAGTTGGAACCTCTGTCTAACCAAGAAGTCAAAGAGGCTCTACAGATAGCTCTAAGTAACCCTGAGCGTGGTTTTGATTTTCCAGTAGAACTAGATGAGGATGCGCTGGACTTCATCGCAACCTCTACAAACGGAGACCTGCGCTCTGCCTTTAACTCACTGGATTTGGCTGTTCTTTCTACCCCTGAGAATGATAAGGGCATTCGCCATATCACTCTAGACATCATGGAAAATAGTCTTCAGAGAAGCTACATCACTATGGACAAGGATGGAGACGGTCACTATGATGTTCTATCTGCCCTGCAAAAGTCTATCCGTGGCTCAGATGTTGATGCCAGTCTTCACTATGCTGCCCGCTTGATTGAGGCTGGGGATCTGCCAAGTCTCGCTCGTCGCTTGACCGTTATCGCCTATGAAGATATCGGTTTGGCCAACCCTGAAGCCCAGATTCATACCGTGACTGCTCTGGATGCTGCCCAGAAGATTGGGTTCCCAGAAGCCCGCATTCTCATTGCCAATGTCGTGATTGATTTGGCCCTTTCTCCAAAATCCAACTCAGCCTATGTAGCTATGGATAAGGCACTTGCTGACCTCAAAACATCAGGGCACTTGCCTATTCCGCGACACCTGCGTGATGGACACTACAGCGGAAGCAAGGAACTAGGGAATGCCCAAGACTATCTCTATCCACACAACTATCCTGGAAATTGGGTCAAGCAAGACTATCTACCAGAAAAAATTCGTAATCATCACTATTTCCAAGCAGAAGATACTGGTAAATATGAACGGGCTTTGGCTCAAAGAAAGGAAGCTATCGACCGTTTGCGAAAAATCTGAAATCCTTTTCAAAAAATTGCACTTTCCTCTTGATTTTTTTTGAAAAAGTGGTATTATATAAACATAGAAACGCTGTGGTGTACGACTTCACACTTAAGTGTTGACCGACTATTTTTTGTATTATTAGGGAAACAAAAGTCTTCTAACAGCATGTAGGCCGTCTCACACGGAAACAGCTTCAGTTAGAGCGAGTTGCCCACCTGCTTAATTGCGCGGGTTCAATACAAACCGTGAAGTTTCGGCACCAATACAGCTTTTTTCTTTGCCTCCTTAGCTCAGCTGGCAGAGCAGCGGACTCTTAATCCGTGGGTCACAGGTTCGATCCCTGTAGGGGGCATCTAAATCAACAGGAAAAAGCCTTGATTTCAGGGCTTTTTTTGCTTGTCTATAACTGATTTACCCCATCATTTGTCCCACATTTTAAATCTATCTTTTCTTTTTGAATCAAATTACATCTTTACAAATAGTGTAAAGCCAGTTACTTTTGCTTTGATGCCATACAATATTTTCATGTAGAGAAGACAAATTTTATCTTCTCTTTTTATTTTCAAAATAATAAAAACTGATTTTCTTTTCATAAATCAGACTGAAACTTCCAAATTTTCCATTTTGTTTATTGATATTTCCTCTAAAAAGGTGTATAATATTTTTATTATCAAACTATACTATACTATATAGGGGGTATTGAAATGAAATTTTCTAATCGTTTATCGCTATTCCTTGCAGGAGTTGTTTTTGTCCTTTTAGGACTTTTCCTATTTACAAACCCAGTAGCTAATCTTGTTGCTTACAGCTGGTGGATTGCATTTGGTTTACTGGTTTCTTCTATAGCAGCTATTTTAGGCTATTTCTCTGTACCAAAAGAGCTTCGCTCACCAGCTCATCTTTTCCAAGGGATTGTTAATCTTCTCTTAGCTCTTTACCTCGTTGCCTATGGCTTTGTGACGCTGCCAGTTGTCATTCCAACTATTTTAGGAATTTGGTTAATTGTAGAAGCCATTATAGCTTTCTTTAAAGGCAATCGTCTGGGATTGATTTTCCCTATTATTGGCAACCATATCATGTGGATAGCGTTGCTTGCATTTTTACTAGGTCTAGTGATTTTGTTCAATCCAGTAGCTACAAGTGTCTTTGTCGTTTATGTCGTTGCCTTTGCATTTTTAATTGTTGGTTTCACCTATATCCTTGATGCCTTTCGTAAATAATCTAGCTGCCATTTTGGGCATATTAAAATAGCTGGGAAGTTACATTCTCAGCTTTTTCTGTTGCCTCCTTAGCTCAGTTGGTAGAGCAGTAGACTCTTAAGCTATGGGGCGCAGGTTCGAGCCCTGCAGGGGGCACATCTAAATCAACAGAAATAAGCCTTGAAACCAAGGCTTTTTTTAACGTCTAATAGCTTTTTGTAGAAAAGTATTTAAAAATAAAAGAGAAGAGAATCTCTCACTCTCTTCTCAGTATATCTTATTAAATTTAGTTTTTCTTAATCTAGCTGATTTTCCTTTGCAACGACAAATTCTTTAACCAGTCGATAGATAACAGCAAATATCGGTGTAAAGAATATCATCCCAAGTAAGCCAAAGAGATTGCCTCCAATACTAGCAGCCGCAAGCGTGAAAATAGCTGGCAAACCAATAGACTGACCTATAACTCTAGGATAAATAAGGTTTCCTTCAATCAGCTGTATAACTTGATATAGAAGAAGAGAAAGTAAGGCTTGAGTAGGACTCACTGTGAAGATAAAAATCGCTCCCACAACACAAGCAATCATAGGCCCTACATAAGGAATGAACGATAGCACTCCTGCAAAGATACCTGTCATTACTCCATAGGGTATCCCAAACACGCTGTAACCAACCGCTATCATAACTCCTATGATAACTGCTTCAATCAGCTGACTCATCAAAAATTGGTCATAAGTCTCTAGTGCTACTTGTCCAATGTAAGTCAACTTTATCACCACCTTCTCTGGAAGAAAAACTTTTAGAAGTCGACTCGTCATCGCTGCCAAATGTTCCTTACTGGATAAAAATGAAAAGGTGAAGACTATAATCAAAAAGGCATTCATCAAACTTGAAAAAATATTGCCGATATTACTAGTCAGACCTGATAAAAAACCTATCAAAGCTTGGCTAATAGAACTAGATTGTCCCTGTATGCCTGATACGATAGTTGACAACATGTCTTTGGTTACAAATTCCGAGCTGCCTAGCAATTTCCCAAGTTGAGTAAGGACTGTTGAAAGGACTGTTCCCAGCTGACTAATAGTCTGGGCTAGGGTTGGCAGCACCAAAACCAAAAGAGCAATCACGATTAAGATAAGAGCTAGGAAAACAAGTACCATGGCAATCGGACGACGCAACTCTGCCTTTACCTTCAATTTAACTAAGTACTGTTCAATTTTTTTCATAGGAACATTAAGCACAAAAGCAATAACAGCACCATAAATCAAGGTTGATATTACATCAAAGAGAGAGATTGCTCCTGATATAAAGCTCGATGCATTCAGAATTACAAGAGCAACCAGCCCTATAAAAAGTATTAACGGGGTGTATTTTTTTACTAAGTTCATAAATTCTCCTTAATAAACATGTTTAGATACGACTATACTATTTGGTTTTTCAAACTCTCGATTAAGGTAGGCTTGGTAAGTTCCTGGAGCGATAAATCCTTTGGGTGAGAGGATATCGGTGCCAGCCTGACCGACTATGGTATCAGCCAAGAGCACACAGTTTGTAGATAAGACAAAGTAGGATTTAAACTTAGATTTGATAAATTTATAAAGTTCCCCATCTGTCTCATGTCTGATTTTATAAGCGTAGGTGTAGTCTTCCTTACCATCACCTGTCATGATTTTATCTGCACTTGGCTCCCATGGAATCGTCAGTTGTTTCAATTCAGCCAACTTTTTCTGAACTGCTTTTTCCATTTCAGGCGTCAAATCTATCCCATAACCAAAAAGCGTTTTTTGACTCTCACGTTTACATAGGTCAATGTACTTGTCACGATCACAGAAATATAAGACACCATCTCCTACCATGCCAAATAAGGTCTCAGAAGACGGATCATAGTTGCCATAAGAAATAACACGGCCTTGATAGCAGATATCCACATGACCAATTGCCGAAAACAGAGAGGTCTCAGCTGTATGAACAAAAATTTCAAGCTCCGCTGTCTTACCAGACTTCACCATTCCAAGATGGATATCCTCTCTCTCATCAGCATTTTCCAGCATAAATTTGTTAACTTTTGCTAAAGTTCTTGCAGGGATGAGAGCGGCTAGGACAATAGGTAAGCTAATTCTAATACGACGTTTGAGATGGTTTTTCCCAATTTCCCCCTCAAACAAGAAACCATCACGGATATTGGACACACCATAAAGGAAAAAATAAGCCCCTAATACAAAGAGTTGAAAGACAGAATTTCCTGTAGAGGACAAAAGACTAGTCCCACCAAGAAAAACTAGTACGAGTCCATCTAGTAAGAGACGAAAACGAGGTCGAATTTTGTTTTTGCGGTAGAGAACATAGGTGACAAGGTTAATACTAGCATGAAAAATCTGATAAACTCCAATCACAAGAGCCAAAATATAAATCGGCACATCCGTCGCAAGATTGGAGCCAAGCAAATATCCCAGCACTAACAATTTAACCAGTGCAACTCCCAAGGTATCCGTTGACTGACTTTTTTTGAAAATACGTAATACTAAATCTAAGACCGTTGCTATCCAAGCTAAAAACAGAACCAGGCGAATAACTGTTACTGGCAACCAAGTCCCCGTGACCATCAAGATGAGACCTAGCAGAACAAACAAGAACCCCTGAGCAAGTAATTTCTTACCTGTCAGACCTAAAGATAGAATTTTCGCCATATAAAAACCTTTCAACAATAAAAATTAAACACTCCGATTAAACTGACTAGTAAATAGCCAACACTACAAACAGCCTGTGCCAGCAACATATGGTGACTAGAAATGACTGTAGTAATGTCACCATCTTGTCTTATGCACTTCTAAAATTTGTTATATTGATTAGAAACCAGAGCTTATAAAAACTAGCTAAACTCGAGAGATAGACACAATTGCGACGAAAAAATGTATAACCAATTCAACTTGTTAAGGTAAGAAAGCATTATTTCCAATCTATTAATTATTCATCTATTACCTATTATGACACAATATTCCCTATAGTTCAACTTTTTACTTGTTTTTATATTACACGGACTAAAAAGTTTTCAACAGTTGATTGCATTTGTTTTAATAAGTTTTAACCTTTCTTGGTTAGATAAAAAAAGAATCATACAGTTTAGAATCTGTATGGTTTTTGCCCCACTTTTGTCCCATTTTTAAATCATGACATTGAAAATACCTAAAATCACTTATATTTCAATATTTTTAATTGCTCTCAATATGAAAGTCCTTTCCAAATCCCTGTAGGGGGCATCTAAATCAACAGGAAAAAGCCTTGATTTACAAGGCTTTTTTGTGTATCTGTTCTACTTTTGGTCAACTAATGGATATCAACGGTATAATTTTATGAACACCCTTCCCAGACAGCTCTAATCTGATTGCACTCAAAATTTTTTAAAATTTAAAACAAAAGACTTGCTTTTCTTTTAATTTATGTTATACTTGTTCTTGTATCTGATACAAGTTTATTAAGAGAGGGATTCATATGGATACAAAATTCTCAGTTGCTTTGCATATCTTAACAATGATTAATGAAAGCAAGGAAACATTAAGTTCTCAAGCACTAGCTATTAGTGTTGGGACTAACGCTAGTTACATTCGAAAGGTGATTGCCTTGTTGAAAAATGCAGATTTGATTCATTCCCAGCAAGGAAAAATAGGCTATCAACTCAGTAAGTCTCCAAAGAAAATGACTTTACTAGAGATCTACTATGCTACTCAAGAAATCAATCATATTAGTTTATTTCCTGTTCATCAAAATAGTAATCCCGATTGTCCCGTTGGAAAACATATCCAAGGAGCAGTTTCACCGCTTTTCGCTAGTGCCGAATCTCAATTAGAAAAGGAATTAGCAAATCAAACTTTAGAAGATGTCATTGACAATCTATATAAGCAAGCTAAACAAGTTCGAAACTGATTTGATAACAAGTCAGTTTTTACTAAAAACAACATATACTTGTATTAGATACAAGTATGATTAGTCGTATTAAAAAAGAAAAGAGAAGACAATGAAAGCCGCACAACATACTACTTATAACAAAAACAATATCACACTGAACATCACAGAAATCGCTAAACCAAGTATCACAGACAAACAAGTCTTGGTGAAAGTATCCGCAGCTGGGGTTAATCCTCTCGATAACATGATCTCTCGTGGCGAGGTCAAGATGATTGTTCCTTACAAACTTCCTCAAACTGCAGGTAACGAAGTGGTTGGAATCGTTGAAAGCATTGGCAAGAAAGTTGACAACTTTCAGATAGGAGACCGTGTCTTTGGCCGTCTGCCACTTGATCATATCGGTGCCTTTGCAGAATACGTAGCTGTCGATAGCCAAGCCTTAGCCAAGGTTCCAGACTATCTATCAGACGAGGAAGCTGCTGCTGTTCCGCTTACTGCCTTGACTATCATGCAGGCTCTTGACCTCATGGGCGCTCAAGCTGGGAAAACGATCTTTATTTCTGGTGGTACTGGAGGAGTTGGTGGAATGGCCATTCCGATTGCCAAAGCCAAAGGTTTGAAGGTCATTACCAACGGTTCTGGAGATAGCGCTGAGCGTGTATTGAGCCTAGGAGCAGATAGATTTATCGATTACAAAACAGAAGATTATACAAAAACTGTTAGCCAGGTGGATTATGTCCTCGATACTCTCGGTGGAGCTGAAACTGAAAAACAAATGTCTATCATGAAAAAAGGTGGTCATCTTGTTTCACTTCGTGCCATGCCAAACGGTGCCTTTGCCAAACGCATGAATCTGCCAAAATGGAAACAGATTATTCTTGGCTTAGCAGGTCACAAATTTGATAAGATGGCGGAAAAATATGGCGTCCGCTACCATTTTATCTTTGTAGAAAGCAACGGCGCTCAATTACAAGAGGTAGCTGACCTCTTTAGTAAATTAGAAATCAAACCATCTATCGATACAGTTTATCCATTTGAAGAGGTAAATAGCGCCTTAGACAAGGTAGCTAATGGTCGCTCACGTGGAAAAACAGTCCTCAGCTTTAAAAAATAAAAAGGAAAACACAATGTCATATCTTACTACAAAAAATCAATTCGTCACTTGGCAATGAATAAGTGTTCCGAAAAAGGGCTAACCAAACTTTAGCAAGGTTTGTCATGCCTAGCATACTATGTCATCGAGGTTACAAGTAATGAGGACCTCTTCGTCATTGACTAGCATACAAATGAATGGAACTAGTAACTCTGCTAATGATAAAAATGAACTGTTTCATATGATTCTATTTAATGAGTATTTTTCAATTCTGATGATAAATTATATGAAGCTTTTTTAATATTCAAAAAGACTCCACCTATCTAAAGGGAATCTACCCTAGAGATGGATGGAGTCTTCTTTCACTCACTAATCTAATCGAATAAACATCATTGCGTTAAGCAAAGAGATGAGAGCGACAGTATTGACATTATTGGAATAGATCAGTCTCTTATTTTCAATCGGAGGAATAATAAAATTAGAAATGATGATATCATAAGGCGATTCTTCTATAGATTCCTTTGATAATTCTAATTCAGTCCAAACTTCAAGTTCAAAATTGTTGCTACAATAATAAGAAAGTGTCTCTGCAACGGATTTTGCATAATACTGATCAAAATTACTCATAACCAGGAGCAGCTTTAGCATTCTATGCGTTGACAAATTCATTGGAAAGCTTGTTTCCTTATAAACCAATTCTAACAATTGAGATAGGGGCTCTGATGAAAAATTTTCAAATGGCCATTCTAGAAAATAATATTTTTCTGAAAAATATTGTGCAAAAAAGTAACAAATGTCTCTCTCATTTCCAATGATTTGAACAGGGGTCAGACTGATTTCAAATTGAAATTGCTTTTTAATCACTTTATTGATTTGGCTAATAATACGATAGAGCGAAGATGAACTGATATAAAATTCTTTACAAATACTTTCAGCTTGACAACATTCATTAAAGAAGATAAATTCTAAAATCGAAAAATGAGTTGAATGCTTAAAGAAATGATGGTAAACCATTTCAATATTACTATCATCGGTATTAATAATGCGTATACCATTAGTCGAAGAATGAAAAATCAAGTCAGGAAAAGCAGATTTAACATGTGATAGATCATCTTTGACTGCACGTTCTGTACAATTTAATAACTCTGCTAGTTCAGAACGATGAAACCAACGTTTATGTTCAAATAATAATTCTAATTGCCTATGACTTTTTTAGATAATAAATCTCTCATGAATGTCTTTCTCTCTTTATAAATTATCGGATTAAACCTCTTGCAATTATACCACAAAGAATAGGTATAGCATGATATAACGACTTTCCCTAAAATCTTTTATTTCGTATAATAACACTACAGAGACAATATATAAACAATTTTCTTATTTTACCGTCTATTGAGGGCGTGAATACAGAATCAAATTCAAGTCGAAAGATTATATTTTTAATTTTAAAAATTATATAATAGCAACAATCAAAGAATTTGATTTTTTATATTAAAATTACATAATAATCAAAATAATTGATTATTTTATATCAAA
>NZ_JUQO01000115.1 GCF_001074635.1 Streptococcus mitis | reverse complement strand
TCAAGTACAGCCTGCGGCTAGTTTCCTAGTTTGCTCTTTGATTTTCATTGAGTAAAAGAACCTATCAAAAAGTGAGGGGAAAGCCTCAAAATTATAAATAGAAAGAGTGAATCTTATGCTCCAACAACTTGTAAATGGTTTGATTCTAGGTAGTGTTTATGCGCTGTTAGCCCTAGGATATACCATGGTTTATGGAATTATCAAGCTCATCAACTTCGCCCACGGTGATATTTATATGATGGGAGCCTTTATCGGTTATTTCTTGATTAATTCTTTCCAAATGAATTTCTTTGTAGCTCTTATTGTAGCTATGTTAGCGACAGCCATTCTTGGTGTCGTGATTGAGTTCCTTGCTTACCGACCTTTGCGTCACTCTACTCGTATTGCTGTTTTGATTACGGCTATTGGAGTTTCTTTCTTATTGGAATATGGGATGGTCTATCTGGTTGGTGCCAATACCCGTGCCTTCCCTCAAGCGATTCAAACAGTTCGCTATGATTTGGGACCAGTTAGCTTAACAAACGTGCAGTTAATGATCTTGGCGATTTCCTTGATTTTGATGATTTTGTTACAGGTCATTGTCCAAAAGACTAAGATGGGGAAAGCCATGCGTGCAGTATCCGTAGATAGCGATGCAGCGCAATTGATGGGGATCAATGTAAACCGTACTATCAGCTTTACCTTTGCTTTGGGTTCAGCTCTTGCGGGTGCGGCTGGTGTTCTGATTGCCCTCTATTATAACTCTCTTGAACCTTTGATGGGGGTTACTCCAGGTCTTAAGTCTTTCGTTGCCGCAGTACTTGGTGGTATCGGGATTATTCCTGGTGCGGCTCTTGGTGGTTTTGTGATTGGTCTATTGGAAACCTTTGCGACAGCCTTTGGGATGTCAGACTTCCGTGATGCCATTGTTTATGGAATCTTGTTGTTGATTTTGATTGTCCGACCAGCTGGTATCCTTGGTAAAAATGTGAAAGAGAAGGTGTAAACGATGAAAGAAAATTTAAAAGTTAATATTCTATGGTTACTCCTTTTATTAGCTGGCTATGGCTTGATTAGTGTACTGGTCTCAGTCGGTGTACTCAATCTATTCTATGTTCAGATTTTACAACAAATTGGAATTAATATTATTCTGGCTGTTGGTCTCAACTTAATCGTTGGTTTTTCAGGACAATTTTCACTTGGTCATGCTGGTTTCATGGCGATTGGTGCCTATGCAGCAGCTATTATTGGTTCTAAATCACCAACCTACGGTGCCTTCTTTGGAGCCATGCTGATAGGTGCTTTGCTTTCAGGGGCAGTTGCCTTGCTTGTCGGAATTCCAACCTTGCGTTTGAAGGGGGACTATCTTGCGGTAGCGACTCTTGGTGTTTCTGAAATTATTCGTATCTTTATCATCAATGGTGGAAGCCTTACAAATGGTGCAGCAGGTATCTTGGGAATTCCAAACTTTACAACTTGGCAAATGGTTTATTTCTTTGTCGTGATTACAACCATTGCAACCTTGAATTTCTTGCGTAGTCCAATTGGTCGTTCAACCCTCTCCGTTCGTGAGGATGAAATCGCTGCTGAGTCAGTTGGGGTTAATACGACTAAAATTAAAATCATCGCCTTTGTCTTTGGTGCTATTACTGCAAGTATTGCAGGGTCACTTCAGGCAGGATTTATAGGTTCAGTTGTACCGAAAGATTACACTTTCATCAACTCAATCAACGTTTTGATTATTGTTGTATTTGGTGGACTTGGTTCCATTACAGGTGCCATTGTTTCGGCTATTGTTCTTGGAATTTTGAATATGCTTCTCCAAGATGTTGCTAGCGTTCGTATGATTATTTACGCTTTGGCCTTGGTATTGGTAATGATTTTCAGATCAGGTGGACTCCTTGGAACATGGGAATTGAGCCTATCACGTTTCTTTAAAAAATCTAAGAAGGAGGAACAAAACTAATGGCATTACTTGAAGTAAAACAGTTAACCAAACATTTTGGCGGTCTAACAGCTGTTGGAGATGTGACTCTTGAATTGAACGAAGGGGAATTGGTTGGACTAATCGGTCCAAACGGAGCAGGTAAAACCACCCTATTCAACCTATTGACGGGTGTTTATGAACCAAGTGAGGGAACAGTAACCCTAGATGGTCACCTTTTGAATGGGAAGTCACCTTATAAGATTGCTTCTTTGGGACTTGGACGTACTTTCCAAAATATCCGTCTCTTTAAAGATTTAACCGTTTTGGACAATGTTTTGATTGCCTTTGGCAATCATCACAAGCAACATGTTTTTGCTAGTTTCTTGCGCTTACCAGCTTTTTACAAGAGTGAAAAAGAATTAAAGGCTAAAGCCTTGGAATTGCTTAAAATCTTTGATTTAGATAGTGATGCAGAAACTCTTGCTAAAAATCTTGCCTACGGACAACAACGTCGTTTGGAAATTGTTCGTGCCCTCGCTACGGAACCTAAAATTCTCTTTTTAGATGAACCAGCAGCAGGTATGAACCCGCAGGAAACAGCAGAATTGACTGAGTTAATTCGTCGCATCAAAGATGAATTTAAAATTACGATCATGCTGATTGAACACGATATGAATCTGGTCATGGAAGTAACAGAACGTATCTACGTACTTGAATATGGTCGTTTGATTGCTCAGGGAACTCCAGACGAAATTAAAACCAATAAACGCGTTATCGAAGCTTATCTAGGAGGTGAAGCCTAATGTCTATGTTAAAAGTTGATAATCTTTCTGTGCATTACGGCATGATCCAAGCAGTCCGTGATGTAAGCTTTGAAGTGAATGAAGGAGAAGTTGTTTCCCTTATCGGTGCCAATGGTGCTGGTAAAACAACCATTCTCCGTACCTTGTCTGGTTTGGTTCGACCGAGTTCAGGAAAGATTGAATTTTTAGGTCAAGAAATCCAAAAAATGCCAGCTCAAAAAATCGTGGCAGGTGGTCTTTCACAAGTTCCAGAAGGACGCCACGTCTTCCCTGGCTTGACTGTTATGGAAAATCTTGAAATGGGAGCTTTCTTAAAGAAAAATCGTGAAGAAAATCAAGCTAATTTGAAGAAGGTTTTCTCACGCTTTCCTCGTCTTGAAGAACGGAAGAACCAAGATGCAGCTACTCTTTCAGGGGGAGAACAACAAATGCTTGCCATGGGACGCGCTCTTATGTCAACGCCAAAGCTTCTTCTTTTAGATGAACCATCAATGGGACTTGCCCCAATCTTTATCCAAGAGATTTTTGATATCATTCAAGACATCCAGAAACAAGGGACAACTGTCCTCTTGATTGAACAAAATGCCAATAAAGCACTCGCAATCTCTGACCGAGGATATGTACTGGAAACAGGGAAAATCGTCCTATCAGGAACAGGAAAAGAACTCGCTTCATCAGAAGAAGTCAGAAAAGCGTATCTGGGTGGCTAAAACAATCCAGTGGATTGTTTTAGTCGGTGGATGAGGATTACGAAGTAATCATCATTATAGTCCGGGGGACCTTTTTAGTCGGCAGATGGAGATTGCGTAAGCAATCTTTATCTACATTAAAAGATGAATTTCTAATAATTGAAAAAATCGAATGAAACGTTTTTTACCTTCATTCACAGAGCTCGATTTTAGAGCTCTTTTTGCTAGCTTATTCATACTTTTCTGAATTTTGAAAAAGAAATGTAAGCGTTTGATAGATTTACAAAAAGATTGTATAATAGGGATAAGAATAGAAAAGGAGAAGTCTCATGGCAGTTAAAGATTTTATGACCCGCAAGGTAGTTTATATTAGTACAGATACAACAGTATCTCATGCAGCAGATTTGATGAGAGAGCAAGGGTTGCACCGCTTGCCTGTCATCGAAAATGATCAATTGGTTGGTTTGGTGACTGAGGGAACCATTGCGCAAGCTAGTCCATCAAAAGCAACCAGTCTTTCTATCTATGAGATGAATTATCTTCTAAATAAGACAAAAGTAAAAGATGTCATGATTCGCGATGTTGTCACTGTTTCAGGCTATGCGAGTCTAGAGGATGCAACTTATCTGATGTTGAAAAACAAGATTGGTATTCTTCCTGTAGTAGATAACCATCAAGTCTATGGGGTTATTACGGACCGTGACGTTTTCCAAGCCTTTCTTGAAATTGCTGGTTATGGTGAAGATGGAATTCGTGTGCGCTTTGTTACAGAAGATGAAGTCGGTGTCCTTGGAAAAATTGTTTCTTTAATTGTAGAAGAAAATTTGAATATCTCCCATACAGTCAATATTCCGCGTAAGGATGGTAAGGTGATTATCGAAGTTCAAATCGATGGCTCAATTGATTTACCAGCCTTGAAAGAAAAATTTGAATCAAAGAATATTCAAGTAGAAGAGATTACTCGTACTTCAGCAAAAGTCTTGTAAGAAAGGAAGCCGAAAGGCTTCTTTTTACGTGTAATAAGGGATTAGAGCAAAAGATGGAAAGAAATGATAAAATATGCTATAATGAAATGATGTAAAAAAGGAGTATTTATGGACATTTCAGTAATTCGTCAGAAAATTGACGCAAATCGTGAAAAATTAGCTTCTTTCAGGGGGTCTCTTTGACCTAGAAGGTCTAGAGGAAGAGATTGCCATCTTGGAAAATAAGATGACAGAACCTGATTTTTGGAACGATAATATCGCGGCCCAAAAAACGTCGCAAGAATTAAATGAATTAAAAAACACCTACAACACCTTCCACAAAATGGAAGAGTTGCAGGATGAAGTCGAAATTTTATTAGACTTTTTAGCTGAAGATGATTCAGTGCATGATGAACTGGTCGAACAGTTATCAGAACTTGATAAGATGATGACCAGTTACGAGATGACCTTGCTCTTGTCAGAACCTTATGACCATAATAATGCCATTTTGGAAATCCATCCAGGATCTGGTGGTACTGAGGCTCAGGACTGGGGAGATATGTTACTTCGTATGTACACTCGTTATGGTAATGCTAAAGGCTTTAAAGTGGAAGTATTGGATTACCAAGCAGGAGATGAAGCTGGTATTAAGTCGGTAACCTTATCATTTGAAGGTCCTAATGCCTACGGCCTTCTCAAGTCAGAAATGGGTGTGCACCGTTTGGTGCGAATTTCGCCGTTCGACTCTGCCAAACGTCGCCACACCTCTTTCACATCTGTAGAAGTGATGCCTGAATTGGACGATACCATTGAAGTGGAAATCCGGGAAGATGACATCAAGATGGATACCTTCCGTTCAGGTGGTGCCGGTGGACAAAACGTCAACAAGGTTTCAACAGGTGTACGTTTAACCCACATTCCAACTGGAATTGTTGTCCAATCAACAGTGGATCGTACCCAGTATGGAAATAGAGATCGAGCTATGAAGATGTTGCAGGCTAAGCTCTATCAAATGGAGCAAGAGAAGAAAGCTGCGGAGGTAGATTCCCTCAAGGGTGAGAAAAAAGAAATCACATGGGGAAGCCAAATCCGTTCTTATGTTTTCACGCCTTATACTATGGTAAAAGATCATCGAACTAGCTTTGAAGTTGCTCAGGTAGATAAGGTTATGGACGGAGACCTAGATGGTTTTATCGATGCCTACCTCAAGTGGCGAATCAGCTAAGAAAGAAAGGAACTCACATGTCAATCATTGAAATGAGAGATGTCGTCAAAAAATACGACAACGGAACGACTGCCCTACGCGGTGTTTCGGTCAGCGTTCAACCGGGAGAATTTGCTTACATTGTAGGACCTTCAGGAGCAGGGAAGTCAACCTTCATACGTTCTCTATATCGTGAAGTAAAAATCGATAAAGGAAGCCTATCAGTTGCTGGTTTTAATCTGGTTAAGATCAAAAAGAAAGACGTCCCGCTTCTACGTCGTAGTGTTGGGGTTGTCTTCCAGGATTATAAACTGTTGCCAAAGAAAACGGTCTATGAAAATATTGCTTACGCTATGGAAGTAATCGGGGAAAATCGCCGTAATATCAAAAAACGTGTGATGGAAGTTTTAGACTTGGTTGGGTTGAAGCACAAGGTTCGTTCTTTCCCAAATGAGCTCTCAGGTGGAGAGCAACAGCGGATTGCGATTGCACGTGCCATTGTAAATAATCCCAAAGTATTGATAGCCGATGAACCAACAGGAAACCTGGACCCGGATAATTCATGGGAAATTATGAATCTCTTGGAACGGATTAACCTACAAGGGACAACTATTTTGATGGCGACTCATAATAGCCAGATTGTAAATACCTTGCGCCACCGTGTCATTGCCATTGAAAATGGCCGTGTCGTTCGTGACGAATCAAAAGGAGAGTATGGATATGATGATTAGTAGATTTTTTCGCCATTTATTTGAATCACTAAAAAGTTTGAAACGAAATGGTTGGATGACAGTGGCTGCTGTCAGCTCAGTCATGATTACTTTGACCTTGGTTGCCATATTTGCTTCTGTTATTTTCAATACAGCGAAACTAGCTACAGATATTGAAAATAATGTACGAGTGATGGTTTATATTCGAAAGGATGTAGCTGATAATAGCGAGACTATTGAAAAAGAAGGTCAAACTGTTACAAATAATGACTACCACAAGGTATACAATGCTTTGAAGGGGATGTCTACTGTTAAGAGTGTTACTTTTTCAAGTAAAGAAGAACAATATGAAAAGTTGACCGAAACAATGGGGGACAACTGGAAAATCTTTGAAGGCGATGCCAATCCTCTCTATGATGCATATATCGTTGATACAAATACACCAAGTGATGTAAAGACAGTAGCAGAAGAGGCTAAAAAAATCGAAGGTGTATCAGAAGTTCAAGATGGTGGTGCTAATACAGAACGCTTGTTTAAGTTAGCCTCATTTATTCGTGTCTGGGGACTAGTTATCGCTGGATTATTGATTTTCATTGCGGTGTTCTTGATTTCTAATACTATACGTATCACCATCATTTCACGAAGCCGTGAAATTCAAATCATGCGTTTAGTAGGTGCTAAGAACGGCTATATCCGCGGACCTTTCTTGCTTGAAGGTGCCTTCATTGGTTTACTTGGAGCAACACTTCCATCAGTTTTGGTATTTATTGTCTATAAAATGGTTTACCAATCGGTTAATAAGTCATTGGTTGGTCAGAACCTTTCAATGATATCACCAGAAGTATTCAGTCCACTGATGATTGCCTTATTATTTGTGATTGGAATTTTTATCGGTTCAATCGGATCAGGAATTTCTATGCGCCGATTCCTGAAAATCTAAAATAAAATAGAAGTATATTTGAGGAGATTTTGATATCTCCTTTTTTACTACAAAAATTTTAGAAAAAAGACTACTTTTTTTAATAAAAGCCTTTACAAAAAAAATTAAAGTGGTATAATTGAATTATAGAAAGTGCAAACGTTTTCGTAAAACGTTTGCCTAAATAAAAATAAAGGAGATTTGAATGATGAAAGATACATTCAAAAATGTCTTGTCTTTCGAGTTTTGGCAAAAATTCGGTAAGGCTTTGATGGTGGTTATCGCGGTTATGCCGGCTGCTGGTTTGATGATTTCAATCGGTAAGTCTATCGTGATGATTAACCCAACCTTTGCACCACTTGTTATTACTGGTGGTGTACTAGAACAAATCGGTTGGGGGGTTATCGTTAACCTTCATATCTTGTTCGCCCTCGCTATTGGAGGAAGCTGGGCTAAAGAACGTGCTGGTGGTGCTTTCGCCGCTGGTCTTGCCTTCATCTTGATTAACCGTATCACTGGTACAATCTTTGGTGTATCAGGCGATATGTTGAAAAATCCAGATGCTATGGTAACTACTCTCTTCGGTGGATCAATCAAAGTTGCTGATTACTTTATCAGTGTTCTTGAAGCTCCAGCCTTGAACATGGGTGTCTTCGTAGGGATTATTTCTGGTTTTATTGGGGCAACTGCTTACAACAAATACTATAACTTCCGTAAGCTTCCTGATGCACTTTCATTCTTTAACGGAAAACGTTTTGTACCATTTGTAGTTATTCTTCGTTCAATAATTGCTGCAATTGTACTTGCTGCTTTCTGGCCAGTAGTTCAAACAGGTATCAATAGCTTTGGTATCTGGATTGCTAACTCACAAGAAACTGCTCCAATCCTTGCACCATTCTTGTATGGTACATTGGAACGTTTGCTCTTGCCATTTGGTCTTCACCACATGTTGACTATCCCAATGAACTACACAGCTCTTGGTGGTACTTATGATGTCTTAACTGGTGCAGCTAAAGGTAGTCAAGTATTTGGTCAAGACCCACTATGGCTTGCGTGGGTAACAGACCTTGTAAACCTTAAAGGTACTGATGCTAGTCAATACCAACACTTGTTAGATACAGTACATCCAGCTCGTTTCAAAGTTGGACAAATGATCGGTTCATTCGGTATCTTGATGGGTGTAGTTGTTGCTATCTACCGTAATGTTGATGCTGACAAGAAACATAAATACAAAGGTATGATGATTGCAACAGCTCTTGCAACATTCTTGACAGGGGTTACTGAACCAATCGAATATATGTTCATGTTTGTAGCAACACCTATGTATCTTGTTTACTCACTTGTTCAAGGTGCTGCCTTCGCTATGGCTGACGTTGTAAACCTACGTATGCACTCATTCGGTTCAATCGAGTTCTTGACTCGTACACCTATTGCAATCAGTGCTGGTATCGGTATGGATATCATTAACTTCATTTGGGTAACTGTTCTCTTTGCTGTAATCATGTACTTTATCGCAAACTTCATGATTCAAAAATTCAACTACGCAACTCCAGGGCGTAACGGAAACTACGAAACTGCTGAAGGTTCAGAAGAATCTAGCAGCGAAGTGAAAGTTGCAGCAGGCTCTCAAGCTGTAAACATTATTAACCTTCTTGGTGGACGTGCAAACATCGTTGATGTTGATGCATGTATGACTCGTCTTCGTGTAACTGTTAAAGATGCAGATAAAGTAGGAAATGCAGAGCAATGGAAAGCAGAAGGAGCTATGGGTCTTGTCATGAAAGGACAAGGGGTTCAAGCTATCTACGGTCCAAAAGCTGACGTGTTGAAATCTGATATCCAAGATATCCTTGATTCAGGTGAAATCATTCCTGAAACTCTTCCAAGCCAAATGACTGAAGCACAACAAAACACTGTTCACTTCAAAGGTCTTACTGAGGAAGTTTACTCAGTAGCAGACGGTCAAGTTGTTGCTTTGGAACAAGTAAAAGATCCAGTATTTGCTCAAAAAATGATGGGTGATGGATTTGCAGTAGAACCAGCAAATGGAAACATTGTATCTCCAGTTTCAGGTACTGTATCAAGCATCTTCCCAACAAAACATGCTCTTGGTATTGTGACTGAACCAGGTCTTGAAGTATTGGTTCACATTGGTTTGGACACAGTAAGTCTTGAAGGTAAACCATTTACAGTTCATGTTGCTGAAGGACAAAAAGTTGCAGCAGGAGATCTCCTTGTCACAGCTGACTTGGATGCTATCCGTGCAGCAGGACGTGAAACTTCAACAGTAGTTGTCTTCACAAATGGTGATGCAATTAAATCAGTTAAATTAGAAAAAACAGGTTCTCTTGCAGCTAAAACAGCAGTTGCTAAAGTAGAATTGTAATATACTTGAGGTTGGAAGCTGTATTCCAACCTCTTATTTTGGGAGAAAAGAATGAAATTTTTAACACTCAATACTCATAGTTGGATGGAAAAAGAAGCTGAGGAAAAATTCCAGATTTTGCTTGAGGATATTCTTGAAAAAGACTATGATTTGATTTGTTTCCAAGAAATCAATCAGGAGATCACATCTCCAGAGGTGGAGGTTAATGACTTTTATCAAGCTTTGCCAGCAGCTGAGCCTATTCACCAAGATCACTATGTTAGACTTTTGGTTGAAAAGTTGTCAGAGCAAGGGAAAGATTACTACTGGACTTGGGTCTATAACCATATTGGTTATGACCGCTACCATGAAGGTGTGGCTATCTTGTCTAAAACACCTATTGAAGCAAGAGAAATTTTGGTTTCAGATGTGGATGATCCAACAGACTATCATACTCGCCGTGTCGCCCTGGCTGAAACTGTAGTTGATGGTAAGGAGCTTGCAGTTGCCAGTGTCCATCTTTCTTGGTGGGATAAAGGGTTCCAAGAAGAATGGGCACGATTTGAGGCTGTCTTGAAAGAATTGAACAAGCCGCTTTTGCTAGCTGGAGATTTCAACAATCCGGCTGGACAGGAAGGCTACCAAGCTATTTTAGATAGTCCATTAGGCTTACAAGACGCTTTTGAAGTTGCTCAAGAGAAAAGCGGTAGCTATACCGTTCCACCAGAAATTGATGGCTGGAAAGGGAACACTGAACCCCTTCGAATCGATTATGTCTTTACTACCAAAGAGTTAGCGGTGGAAAATTTACATGTCGTATTTGATGGTAACAAGAGTCCACAAGTGAGTGATCACTATGGTTTGAATGCTATTTTAAACTGGAAATAATAACTGATACTCTTCGAAAATCAAATTCAAACCACGTCAACGTCGCCTTGCCGTATAGATGTTACTGACTTCGTCAGTTCTATCTGCAACCTCAAAACAGTGTTTTGAGCAACCTGCGGCTAGCTTCCTAGTTTG
>NZ_JUQO01000114.1 GCF_001074635.1 Streptococcus mitis | reverse complement strand
TGCATTTACTACTTTACTTTCTGCATCGTAGCTCTTGAATACCCATTTACCATCCTCTGCTTCAACTTTGTACTCTGTTGTAGTTGGTTTAATCGCATTTACATTAGCTGTATTTTCATACGTTTTTGGGTCTTTTGGTTTATAGTTTTCGATTACTGCTGGTAATACTTTTCCCTCTGTTCCACTTTGGAATCGGTAGGATACATTATAAAATGTAACATAACCTAGTTCTAAAACGTTAGCTTCTACTTTGTTAATAGGTAAATTTGTAGCTGAATCCAGGCTTAACCAGCCACTACCGATTCTACCTGCACTTGGATGAACATTACCCTCAACAGAACCTGTTACTTTTAGTACTGTATTTCCATTTGTATCTGCTAACTCTTTGGCTTTATCTTGATTAATACGAACAACCATCTGATTGATTTCTTCATCACTCTTATTAGGGAACAAGGCTTTAAGTTCTGTTGATGTAAGAGATCGAAGTGTCATATTGCGCATAATTGTTTCAGCAATAGACTTACCTTCATCCGGTTTTACTACACTTTCAGCTATACGCTCATTTCGTTCATTTTCCGGTCTATTACTATCACTTCCATTTAATGATCTAAGAATCATTCTGAATGTTATATTCTTATTCCCTTTTGTTTCAACACCAAATGTAACACTAGGATCTGTATTGCTAACCAATGAATTAAAGCTATCTTTTGTATTTCCTAAGTCTGTTCCATCTTTTGAATACACATTTAAGATTTCCTTCGTTCCATCTTCCTTAATTCCTATGGCATATAAAGGTCTCCATGAGTAACCATTAAACTCTGTATATAATTTTTCCGGAACAACTAAATCTTTGTCTAAATTCACATTCAAGTCTACATATGTGTAAGTCTTCCTAGTTTCATCTATTGCAAATTTATTATCCTTGTATGTGTTGGATAAAACAGGACCAACATATCCTACATGAGGATTTCTATACACAGTCATCGCTGTTGTTTTATCCATTTCAAACTCAGCTTTTAGAACCACTTCATTCACTTTTGTAGTATTATTATTTTCCGGTTTATACTCATCAATGATACGGCGGGTATTTTTTTCTTTGTCTTTTGTTTCTTTATTTAAATTAGTATTAGGTAATACTTCTTCTGATTCTACATTCGTATCAATATGAACCTTATTATCATTAATGGCAAATTTATTCATTCCACCTATAATCGCAAATCCCATAGAAAATTTATCAGCAGGGAAAGGCGTATCTTGGTCATTTAAACTGGCATAAACACCATATAGCTTAGAATCAGCTGACAAGCCATTCGGAAAGGCTGTAGCTATAGTGTCTTCTGCCGAGAACAGTCTTGCACCATCTGCAATTTTCCCATTTACTGGCGGCATATCAGACCAACCAAGAAAAGTTTTTGCAGCGCCACGGAAAAGACCTGGATTAGATAAGGGACTCCCTAATTTATCTGTAGCATTCTTATATGTATTTTCAGTATCTTTTTTTTCGTGTGATTCACTTGTCCATTGACCAATAAGACTTACTTTACCATCATAATTTACTGGTTCTGTTGCTCTTTCAAGCCCTCTAGGTTTCTCATTATTATTTCTTGCTTCAACATTATCTTCTGGTTTAATAGGCCCATTTTCTGTTAATGCAGCTCTATTATTTCCATTATTCTCAGTTGATGTATCTGCATTACCACCTGTATCTATATTTGCTATTTCTGTGTCACCAGTATTATCACCAGAAGTGCCTGGTGTACTTGTTGTACTTGTTGTACTTGTTGAACCTGGTGTACTTGTTGATGCTGGTTCGCCTGCTCCTGGTCCATCCGCTTGAACAGTCGCCACACCAGTTACAAAAAATAATACCGAAGCTACCACCACACTAGCTACTCCCAGATGATGCTTTCTAATAGAATAGCGTAAAACTTTTTTCCCGTTTTCTTCACATTTTCTTGACTTAAAGTTCATTTTCATCCTCATTTCTTTTTTACAAATGGGTATTTATAAAAATCTCCTTATCCTTAAATGTTTTATCCTTTAAAGAATGTTCGATTTTTAAGCCTAAAATTGTAATTGTTATGATGCTTTCAAAAAAACACTTGATATTACACTAACATTATATACCTTTTTCTAAAAAATATCATGTGAAACTGGGCAAAAACTCAATTTTGTTAAAAATAAGTAAATAAGTAAATCTTTCCACAATAAACCGCATATTATCAAGTTTTTGCCAATTTTTTGACACCTGATAATATGCGGTTCCCTGATTTTAAAAACTTTTTATCCAGTATCACTTCGTGAAACTGCACTCTTACTTAAAATTTATCTCAAATTACAAAATACTATCATTATTTACCGAACCCACTCGCCATTATAATTGACAGAATAGCCATCTACAGTGGTATTCACTGCTAAAGCACCTGAGCTATAAGCATAGTACCATTTGCCATTGACCTGGAACCAGCCTGTTACCATAGCTCCTGAGGAACGAAGATAGTACCACTTGTTACCGAGGTATTGCCAGCCAGTTTTCATATCGCCATTTGACTGCTCTAAATAATACCAAGTTGAGCCTTCCTGATACCAACCAGTTGTCATAGCTCCTGAGGAACGGAGGTAGTACCACTTATTGCCAAGTTGCTTCCAACCAGTTTGCATGATACCAGTTTCTGAATCTAGATAGTACCAAGTTGAATTATCATTGGTCCAGCCACGCACTAGCTCCCCAACCGTCAAACTGTCGATACGAGCATCGAAGCTACCATCCTCCTGTAAATAATACCAATGCCCTTCGTCAGAAATCCAACCAGTTTTTAAAGTGTGATAGCTACGCTGATCTTCAAAATAATAGACTCGTTTCTCTGCTGGACTATCATATTGTTCCCCATGATGTTTGTTGGTATTTGTAGCAGTTTTTGCCTCTAAAACTTGCTTGCCAACAAATTCTTGAAGAACCCCATCTTTACCAAAGTAATACCATCTTGGCATTGGCATAAATTCCAATCTCATACCATTAGGGTAAGGACCAATGGTACTTCCTTTAGATGGAAACGGGATATATTGCCAGCCGACAACCATTTCTCCTGATACATGATCAAAATAATAGTATTTGCCATCAATCACTCGCCAGGCCTTTTCTTTGATCTCACCCTTCTTGTAGTAGGTTCTACCATTTTCTTGGACAAATTTCCAACCTTCTGAATCAGCATCATCCGCCAATACTGCACTTGTTGCTAGCAAACCGAAGAAAAAGACTGCTAATACGATTTGCATCAATTTTTTTATTATTTTCATTAGACCTATCCTCCATAACTGATTGTAGCAAAGACCAAACTGCATGTCAATATATAGAAAACCCCTCAAAAAAGCAGTTACAAAACTGCAACTGCTTTTCTATTCTTGCATGGTGTAACCAACACCACGAACTGTTTTAATGTAGCTTTTTTGACCTTTTACATCAAGCTTGCTACGTAGATAACGGATATAGACATCCACGATATTTGTTTCGGTCGCACTTTCATACTTCCAGACACTTTCCAACAACTGCTCACGAGTCAGAACTTTCTTGCTTCCCATAAGAGTGGCCAAAAGGTCATACTCACGACGGGTCAGAGCAATCATCTCCTCACCACGATAAACAGTATGATGTTCTACATCCATACGCAGATTGCGGTAAGACGTTGGAACCTTCATCTGACCACAGTGTTGGTCGATAAAGTCCCGACCTCGGAAAATCGCTGAAATACGAGCCACCAAATTGTCAATAATAACCGGCTTATAGATGTAAGAAACGGCAAAGCGTTGGATTGTCTCAATCTGATCTTGCAATTCTTCGCGATGGTCCAAGACCATTATCACTGAAGCTGGCTTAGTCCGACTCAGCTTCTCTGCAAAATCCTGTGCTGTCATATCCCCCAGACGAGCATTCAATAAAATCAAGTCATAGTCTGTCTGAAGAGCCGTGGAGAGGGCTTTTTGCCCCTCCTCAACCTGATCAACTCGGTATTGCTCTTTTTGGAGTTCCAAACTTAAAAAATGAGCTAGATTTCGTTCTTTCTCAAGTAATAAAATCCGTTTCCCCATGGCAGACCTACTTATTTTTCGTCATACCAAGAGTAGTGGAATGTTCCTTCTTTGTCTTTACGTTGGTAAGTGTGGGCACCAAAGTAATCACGTTGCGCTTGGATCAAGTTAGCTGGAAGGTCAGCTGAACGGTAGCTATCAAAGTAAGTAATAGCTGCTGAGAAAGTTGGCACGGGCACACCAGCTTGAACAGCAAGCGCTACGATATCACGCACTGCTTGTTGATACTTAGCAGTAACATCCAAGAAGTACTCATCCAAAAGAAGGTTAGCAAGGTCTGCATCACGGTTGTAAGCATCTGTAATCTTTTGCAAGAAACGAGAACGGATGATACAGCCATCACGCCAGATAGATGCGATGTCTGCAAATGGCAAGTTCCAGTTATTTTCTTTAGAAGCTACACGCAATTGCGCAAAACCTTGTGCGTATGAAATGATTTTTGAGAAGTAAAGGGCTTGACGGATTTTTTCAATCAGCTCAGCCTTGTCTCCTTCAAATTTGAAGGCAGCTGGTTTTGGAAGAACCTTGCTAGCATGTACACGTTCTTCCTTGTAAGTTGAAATGTAACGTGCAAATACTGACTCAGTGATGAGTGACAATGGCACACCAAGGTCAAGTGATGATTGACTAGTCCATTTACCAGTTCCCTTGTTACCTGCAGCATCAAGGATATAGTCTACGATTGGTCCATCTTGGCCTTCATCGTCTTTACGGCTCAAGATATCAGCTGTGATTTCGATCAAGTAGCTGTCCAATTCACCCTTGTTCCACTCAGTAAAGATTTCAGCCATATCTTCTGCTGAAAGACCTAACAAGTGTTGCATCAAGTCATAACTTTCTGCGATCAATTGCATATCACCATACTCGATACCGTTGTGAACCATTTTCACATAGTGACCAGCTCCATCAGGACCGATGTAAGTCACACATGGTTTACCATCTTCTGGTGCTTTAGCTGAGATTTCTTCAAGAACATCCGCAACCAATTCGTAGGCCTCTTTTTGTCCACCAGGCATGATAGAAGGACCTTCAAGGGCACCTTTTTCACCACCAGAAACCCCAGTACCGATAAAGTTGATACCTGAGTTTGCCAATTCTTCATTACGACGGATTGTATCTTTGTAGAAAGTGTTTCCACCATCAATCAAGATATCACCCTTGTCAAGGTGTGGAAGAAGGGCTTGGATAGTAGCATCTGTACCAGGTCCAGCTTGAACCATGAGCATGATACGACGAGGTTTTTCGATTGAGTTTACAAAACTTTCAACGTCATAGCTTGGTACAAAGTTCTTTTCAGGATGGCAAGCAATTACATCTTCAGTTTTTTCTTTACTACGGTTGTAGATAGCAACTGTGTAACCACGAGATTCAATATTAAGGGCAAGGTTACGACCCATTACGGCCATACCTACGACACCAAAGTTAGCTTTTGTCATTTGACACTCCTCTTGTTTAATTTGTTTTATTTTATCATTTTTACTTTTGAAAAGAAAGAATTTTGTAACGGCTACTTAGAAGTCCAAGTCATCCGCATGTCCAGAACCATTTCCAACAAAGTATCCTGTCTTACAGTTAAGGGTAAAGAGATAGGTTCCATCTGGCTTGTAGAGATTGTAATAACCATTGCCATTAACGATATTAACACGTTCAAGGATATATTGGTTGCCAGTGATATAACCACGTGAACGTGAAGTCGCTAGAATTTGTTCTAAGACACCATCTGCAAAATCCCAGGCAGAGTTGTTACTATCATCAATAGCAGACTGATTATAGGCAACACGACTAGCACTTCTTTGAACAGCAACCCCTGCACTAGAGAGACCCATATTGACTTCACTGCGACTACTTCTAGTCTCATTTGAACTACTTGGTTTTGTCTCACTAGTCGCATTTGAACTTGCTTGACTAGAACTGCTAGTTTGACTTGAACTTGAGCTCGAAGTACTTGTTTGCTGGCTCTTACCAAGGCTGATAGCCTTATCTAGCACTTTATCAATCTCAGTATTGCCAGTTTTAATATCCGTAAATTTAGCATCCGATTTGACTTTGGCATTGGTATCCAAGACACCATCCACAATAGCTGGTTTTTCAAATTGTGCATTGACATCTTGAATGGCCTTGATTTGCGTTGCTAGACTATCATACTTCGATTTGGCAAGCGTATGTTCACGACTACCTTCCAGCTTATCAAGCAAGGTTTTGAGTTGACTCAGTTTATCAAACTGGCTATTCTTCAAAGCCGTTTTATTGCTATCTGTATAAAAGGCATCGTATTGGCTATTGAAATCTTCTAAAATCGGCTGAACATTCTGCTCGCTAGACGATGATTGAGAAGTTTGGATTTCCTGTGTTGAGCGATTCACTTGACGGTAAACATAATAAGCAGTTCCAAGGATAAGAACCGCTAAGGTTACCAGAATCCCATAAAGCACCCATTTCTTCTTACTTTTTTCATCTTCACTATCAGGAATTCGAGAAAGTGTTGAAACTTCTTCCCCTTCAAACAATTGTACTTCTTCAGTCTCAAATTCTTCAACAGGGAGAACTTCTGAATCGCGTGTGAATTCTAAATCATCGAACTGACTAAAGTCATCTTCTGCTACTGAGGACTCATCTTCTGTTGCCTCACGAATCTCTTGAAGCAAATCATCAAGAGTCGAGGTAACAGCTTCTTCTTTTTCGACTAACTCCTCTTTTTTGTATTGGCGAGTCGCAAACTTATCTGCTTCGATTTCATCTTTGTGTTGCTTGACATACTTGTCCAAAATGGAATCTTCAGGCAAGACTCCTGCTTCCACTTCTTCATTTTTACGAATAGCTTGACCAACTGTTAACTCTTTTGCTTCATCAAAATCAAATCGCGGTTCTTGGCTTTCTTTTCGCGGTTCTTGGTTTTCTTTTTTATGACGATTCCGTCTTTTCTTACTCATGAGTATCCCTTTCTATTTTAACTCTTGGCGTTTAACACGCTGACCAAAATATTGATACAGATTCACTTTTAAGGTCCCGTTATAAAGTTTTCGTTTTTTATCAGCTGGACTTCCGTACTTACTTTCAAATGCTTCATCACTAGTTAGGATAAATTTACTCCAGGTTTTTAGCGGTGCAAATACTTGTCCCATCTCAGCATAGAGCTTGGTAACTCCTGCATCATCTGATAAACGTTCTCCATAAGGCGGATTGGAGATAATCACGCCATTGATTTTATCAGAACGTAAATCCTGCACGCGCATCTGCTTAAAGGTAATATCTCCTGCAACACCTGCTGCCTGAGCATTGGCCTTAGCAATTTCCACCATACGTGCATCGATATCACAACCCATGATATCTAGCTCAAGCTCACGATCCACTTTCTTAGCCGCTTCTGTGCGAACTTCTTGAATCAAGCGATCGCTAATCCAGTTCCACTCCTCAAAGGCAAAGGAGCGACGAAGACCAGGAGCCATCTTTCTAGCAATCATAACTGCCTCGATACAGAAAGTTCCTGAACCACAGGTCGGATCAATCAAGGGCTTGTCTGGGAACCAGTTAGAAAGTTGCAAAATAGCCGCTGCCATATTTTCCTTGATAGGAGCCCCACCCTTTTCGGTACGATAACCACGTTTAAAGAGGCTAGACCCTGTCGTATCAATCATGACAGTTGCCACATCTTTGAGAATAGAGACCTCAATCTTAAACTCTGGGCCATTCTCCATCAGCGGAATACCTTCTGGGCGAGCATAGTGTTTCTGCAATTTCTTGACAACAGCTTTCTTAGAAATAGCCTGAACACTCGGTTCATTGTGAAGTTTAGATTTAACACATTTGGCCTTGGAAATCGGGAACCGAGCTCCGAGTGGTAAATAATTTTCCCAATCTAAAGCAAAAACTCCCTGAAACAGCTCTTCAAAAGTCTTAGCTGGGAACGTTCCTAGGATAATCTTGATACGATCTGCTGCCCGAAGCCAGAGGTTGGTTTCGATAATGGCTCTCACGTCTCCTTGAAAACGAACACGTCCATTTTCAACCTGACAATCGTAGCCCAACTCTCGCACTTCTCGTCCCACAACAGCTTCAAGACCTGCTGCCACAGTTGCAATTAAATTAAATTCTTTTTTCATGTTACAGTCTTGCAAGACCTTTCTATATGTCCACTTTAAAAAATGAGGTTGAGAAAGTTTTCTCAGCCCCAACCTATATGCAATTTTCTATAAGCCATGTTTTGTTCCAGAAGTGACTAGGACCACTTCCTTCGATAATCATCTGTCTACCACTAACAGCTCTAGCTGATAGCAGTCAGAATACTACGTTCGTTTCCGCGTACTCCATGCCCCGACCAAAATTTGGGTTGCTAGCTTGAGGGGTTTACCGCGTTCCACTCTCTCCGTTTCCAGAAAGACTCCGTCACTGTGGCACTTTCAAGCCTACTCTGACCTATCCGAGGACTTAGCCATTTCAACTGCCGTAACGATTTCTCGTCCCTAGGCTTATGGTTTCGCCTAGCACAAACACTACAGGCATCACAGCCTGTGCTAGCATGGACTTTCCTCATGAGAAGTAACTCTCCTCACGCGATTATCCAAAAATTGCACATCTCAAATAACTACTTAGAAATCTGAGTTATCTAAAATTTGTTTACCAAAAACTTCTTTTTCCAATCTATTCAGGCGTTTCAAAATATCAAAATTCGTCATAGAACTTGTAGTTGCCGCTTCAAGGGGTTCTGCTTGAACTGGTGAAGGTTTCGGTTTACGAGCTAATTCTTCCTTCAAATCCGCAATTTCCTGACGAAGTGACTTGACCAAGGCAGCATAGGTTTCATAGTCCTTAATAACATCGTCTAAAAACTCATCAACTTCTACTTTACTATACCCTCGGACTTCACGCCCAAACTCTTGTTCAAAAATATCTTTCGCTGAAAAAATAATACTTGCCATGTCTCTCTCCATTCTCGCTTGCTAGTATTATTATATAAAAAAAGCCAAACAAAAATCAAGGTCAAAGCTTCAATTTTCGGAAAAATTTTCAGCAAGTTCATTTAATTGATCAAATGTTAATCTCTTTATAAAATAGTCCTCTTGATTTTTCATCTTTTGGTAAAAATAAGCTAGTTTTGTTTCATTTTCTTCATCATAAAAAAGATAGGAACTGTTCGTGTTTTCTAGTAAAAACTGCTGGTAGTCTCTTAACTGCCCCTTGTGTTCATAGCGAGGATAGGCATATTTGACAAAGTCTACTTGCTTAAAACGACTCAGTTTCATCTGATTGCCTTCATTCCAATTTTCCCCATGGGTTTCAAAAGCAAAAATGGTGGCCAACTGGAAACCATATTCGGTCTTCATTTCCTGAGCAACCTCTAAAACCCAATATTCAAAGCCTAAAGTTCCTGTAAATACAAGCCAAGACAC
>NZ_JUQO01000113.1 GCF_001074635.1 Streptococcus mitis | reverse complement strand
TTTGAGCAACCTGCGGCTAGTTTCCTAGTTTGCTCTTTGATTTTCATTGAGTATTATATTACTTTCTATTTGTAGGAGGTGGCTTATGAAGATTCCTCTCTTAACTTTGGCAAGGCATAAATTTGTTTATGTCTTACTTACTTTGCTTTTTCTTGCTTTGGTTTATCGTGATTTCTTGATGACTTATTTCTTTTTTGATATTCATGCGCCTGACCTAGCCAAATTTGATGGACAAGCAATTAAAAATGACTTATTAAAATCAGCTTTAGATTTTCGTATTCTCCAGTTCAATTTAGGTTTTTATCAATCGTTTATTATTCCAATTATCATTTCTTTGCTAGGTTTTCAATACATTCAGCTGAAAAATAAAGTTTTACGATTGAGTATTGGAAGAGAAGTAAGTTATCAAGGGTTAAAAAGAAAGTTGATTTTTCAAGTTGCAAGTATCCCTTGTGTGATATATTTAGTGACTGTGCTGATAATTGCAATCATAACCAATTTCTTTGGGACTTTTTCGCCTCTGGAATGGAATTCTCTATTTTCTGATGGAAGTAGTTTACAAAGGATTCTAGATGGAGAGATAACAAGCTATTTGTTCTTTACTTGTGTCCTACTAATCGGTATTTTCATCAATGCAGTCTATTTTTTAAAAATAGTTGATTATTTAGGGAATGTGACTCGTTCGGCAATTGCCTATTTGATGTTTCTTTGGCTTGGTTCTATGCTGCTCTATAGTATCTTGCCATACTATATGGTTCCTATGACGAGTTTGATGCAAGCTAGCTATGGGGATGTAAGTTTGATGAAACTCTTTACTCCTTATATCCTTTATATTGTTCCTTATATGGTGCTTAAAAAATATGAAGATAATGTTTAAGAATTTTAACAATATTTTGCTAAAGAGAAAGATCATTTTACTACTTCGCATAGTTCTGATGATGATTTTGATTAACTGTCTATTGTCAACAGTGGTTCAAAAGCAGGATGCTGTTATCTTTTTCAAGAGGGAATTGATTTCAATCTTTTCCTATAATGATTATTCTGAAGTGAATTTAGAAATCCCCAAACTCTTGTTAAACCTTTCGCTTTTCATGGTAGGATGGCTCTCTGTCATTTTGCTTGAAAGTGATTTGGCAGATCATTACCATCACTTGATTCGCTATCAATCAAGCTCCTTTTTCGATTATACAAGGAAACGATTGGTTGTCATTTCTAAATTTTTTACTCAAGATTTATTTGTCTGGTTTCTTGGTTTACTTCCTCTAGGAATTCATTTCAAAACAGTCGCACTTTTCTTTTTACTTGCTCAGTTAATGATCTTGTATTTGTTACTGTCTTATCTGATAGCACTTATTAGTGTAGGCGCTAGTTTTTCCTTTTTTATCTATTTTTTAGCATTTGTGGGACAAGAATGGATGATGGATCATATTGTAACAGTGTATGTAGTACTCTTAAGTTTATTAGTTATCTTGACTGTTAGTCGCTTGGAAGAGAAATTTAAGAAAGGATAAACGATGAGACTTGAAATTATAAATGGACAGAAAAATTATGGGAAAAGACCTATTTTAAATCAGTTAAATCTGGTCTTTCAATCAGGAAAAATTTATGGCCTTAAAGGTGATAATGGATCTGGCAAGACGGTTCTTTTAAAGGTACTTGCTGGTTATATTAAGCTTGACAAAGGAAAAGTTCTTCAAGATGGTAAAGTTTACGGGGTGAAAAATCATTATATTCAGGATGCAGGGATTTTAATCGAAAAGGTAGAGTTTCTATCTCATTTATCCCTGAGAGAAAATTTGGAACTGTTAAGGTATTTTTCATCTAAAGTTACGGAAAAAAGAATTGCCTATTGGATTCAATACTATGATTTACAGGAATTTGAAGACATTGAATACCGTCATTTATCCTTAGGAACGAAACAAAAAATGGCTTTGATTCAAGCCTTTATTGCCGAACCTTCTATACTCTTTCTCGATGAACCTATGAATGCTTTGGATGAGAAGAGTGTGAGGTTAACCAAACAGGTCATTTTATCTTACCTGAAAAAAGAAAATGGTTTGGTTATCCTGACTTCGCATATATCGGAAGATATTTCAGATCTTTGTACAGATGTATTAGTTGTCGAAAATGGGCATATACAATATTTAAAGGATATACAATCCTAGGAGGTGGCTTATGGAACATCTAAAATCATTT
This sequence comes from Streptococcus mitis, assembly GCF_001074635.1. Classification (GTDB taxonomy): domain Bacteria; phylum Bacillota; class Bacilli; order Lactobacillales; family Streptococcaceae; genus Streptococcus; species Streptococcus mitis_E. Next base: position 9,473 of record NZ_JUQO01000113.1, on the reverse strand, counting down.
ATTACACGCTATTCCAAGGTTTATATTGGTTTAGTTCTGCTGATCTGGCTGGCTTTCTTCTTTGTTCCTTGGGATAAACCAGTTCTGGGAATATCTATCAATCTCTTAATCATGCAGAAAGTTTTACTAGTTTTTGGTATTCTGTCTATTTTGATGGCCTTGCTGTCCAAGAAAGTCAGTCTCTTTGTTTTTGGATTGATCTGCTGTTTTTCTCTTTGGATAAATCTATTTATCCTATTTGCGATTTTGCCGATTTTTGTTGGCAATTAAATCATCATAAAAGTCAGAGAGGTTAGCTTGGAAACTAGCCTCTTTTTCCTTTTCAAAATGGGGATTCTTCCTTGAAAATAATCAGTAATTGTGCTAAAATTAAAAGAACATTCTAAAATATTCGGAATTTAAAGTAAGGAAAAACATGGCTAATATTTTAAAAACAATTATCGAAAATGATAAAGGAGAAATCCGTCGTCTGGAAAAGATGGCTGACAAGGTTTTCAAATACGAAGACCAAATGGCTGCTTTGACTGATGACCAACTAAAAGCAAAAACAGTTGAATTTAAAGAACGTTATCAAAATGGAGAATCACTGGATTCATTGCTTTATGAAGCATTTGCGGTTGTCCGTGAGGGTGCCAAACGTGTCCTAGGCCTCTTCCCATATAAGGTTCAGGTCATGGGGGGAATCGTTCTTCACCATGGTGACGTGCCAGAAATGCGTACAGGGGAAGGGAAAACCTTGACTGCGACCATGCCCGTATACCTCAATGCCCTTTCAGGTAAAGGGGTTCACGTAGTTACGGTCAATGAATACCTATCAGAACGTGACGCGACTGAGATGGGTGAATTGTACTCATGGCTTGGTTTGTCAGTAGGAATCAACTTGGCTGCCAAATCTCCAATGGAGAAAAAAGAAGCCTATGAGTGTGATATCACTTATTCAACCAACTCAGAAATCGGATTTGACTACCTTCGTGACAACATGGTTGTTCGCGCTGAAAACATGGTACAACGTCCGCTTAACTATGCCTTGGTCGATGAGGTTGACTCAATCTTGATTGACGAGGCGCGTACACCTTTGATCGTATCAGGTGCTAATGCGGTTGAAACTAGTCAGTTGTATCACATGGCAGACCACTATGTAAAATCTTTGGACAAAGACGACTACATCATCGATGTGCAGTCTAAGACTATTGGTTTGTCTGATTCAGGGATTGACAAGGCTGAAAGCTACTTCAAACTTGAAAACCTCTATGACATCGAAAACGTAGCTTTGACTCACTTTATCGATAACGCCCTTCGTGCCAACTACATCATGCTTCTCGATATTGACTATGTGGTGAGCGAAGAACAAGAAATCTTGATCGTTGACCAATTTACAGGTCGTACCATGGAAGGTCGTCGTTATTCTGATGGATTGCACCAAGCCATTGAAGCTAAAGAAGGTGTGCCAATTCAGGATGAAACCAAGACATCTGCCTCAATTACTTACCAAAACCTTTTCCGTATGTACAAGAAATTGTCTGGTATGACGGGTACAGGTAAGACTGAGGAAGAAGAATTCCGTGAAATTTACAACATTCGTGTTATTCCAATCCCAACAAACCGTCCTGTTCAACGTATTGACCACTCAGACCTTCTTTATGCAAGTATCGAGGCTAAGTTTAAGGCGGTTGTCGAAGACGTTAAGGCTCGTTACCAAAAAGGTCAGCCTGTCTTGGTTGGTACAGTAGCGGTTGAAACTAGTGATTACATTTCTAAGAAATTGGTCGCAGCTGGCGTTCCTCACGAAGTCTTGAATGCTAAGAACCACTACAAAGAAGCCCAAATCATTATGAATGCTGGTCAACGTGGTGCTGTTACCATTGCGACTAACATGGCCGGTCGTGGTACCGACATCAAGCTTGGTGAAGGGGTTCGTGAACTTGGAGGACTTTGTGTTATTGGTACAGAGCGTCATGAAAGCCGTCGTATCGATAATCAGCTTCGTGGACGTTCAGGTCGTCAAGGAGACCCAGGTGAGTCACAATTCTACCTATCTCTTGAAGATGATTTGATGAAACGTTTTGGTTCTGAACGTTTGAAGGGAATCTTTGAACGCTTGAACATGTCTGAAGAGGCGATTGAGTCTCGTATGTTGACGCGTCAGGTTGAGGCAGCGCAAAAACGTGTCGAAGGAAATAACTACGATACTCGTAAACAAGTCCTTCAATACGATGACGTCATGCGTGAACAACGTGAGATTATCTATGCTCAACGTTACGATGTCATCACTGCAGACCGTGACTTGGCACCTGAAATTCAGTCTATGATTAAACGCACGATTGGTCGTGTCGTTGATGGTCATGCGCGTGCAAAACAAGATGAAAAACTAGAAGCAATTTTGAACTTTGCTAAGTACAACTTGCTTCCGGAAGATTCTATTACGATGGAAGACTTGTCAGGCTTGTCTGATAAGGCCATCAAGGAAGAGCTTTTCCAACGTGCCTTGCAAGTTTACGATAGTCAGGTTTCAAAACTACGCGATGAAGAAGCAGTTAAAGAGTTCCAAAAAGTCTTGATTCTACGAGTGGTAGATAACAAGTGGACAGATCATATCGATGCCCTCGATCAATTACGTAACGCAGTTGGACTTCGTGGCTATGCTCAGAACAATCCTGTTGTTGAGTATCAGGCAGAAGGTTTCCGTATGTTTAATGACATGATTGGTTCGATTGAGTTTGATGTGACACGTTTGATGATGAAAGCACAAATTCATGAACAAGAAAGACCACAAGCAGAACACCATATCAGTACAACAGCGACTCGCAATATCGCTGCCCACCAAGCAAATATGCCTGAAAATCTGGATTTGAGCCAGATTGGACGGAATGAACTTTGCCCATGTGGTTCTGGTAAGAAGTTTAAAAACTGTCACGGTAAAAGACAATAAAATGAGATAGTTTAGAGGCGGATACCTTGTGAAAAGTAAATTTTTACTTGGTATCCGTTTGATTTATAAGGAGATGAGTTATGGTATTTACAGCAAAAAGTCCTAAAATTAATATTGAAGAAGTTCGTGCCTTATCAAAACTAGAAGGCAAAGCTTTGGAGAGAAAATCACAGCGTGATCAAGAGCTAGAAGCCATTATGCGTGGAGAAGACCAGCGGATTCTATTGGTAATCGGGCCATGCTCATCTGACAATGAAGAAGCTGTTCTTGAGTACGCTAAGCGTTTGGCAGTCCTACAAGAAGAAGTGGCAGACCGTATCTTTATGGTTATGCGTGTTTACACTGCCAAACCCCGTACCAACGGAGATGGCTATAAGGGATTGATTCACCAGCCTAACACGGCAGAAGCGCCTAGTCTCATCAACGGAATCAAAGCCGTGCGCCATCTTCACTATCGTGTCATCACGGAAACAGGTATGACGACAGCTGACGAAATGCTTTATCCTGAAAATCTTCCGCTAGTGGATGATTTGATTTCTTACATGGCGGTTGGTGCTCGTTCAGTTGAAGACCAGCAACACCGCTTTGTGGCCAGTGGAGCAGATTTTGCGACTGGTTTTAAAAATCCAACCTCTGGAAATCTCAATGTTATGTTTAATGGGATTTATGCTGCTCAAAATAAACAAAGTTTCCTTTTCCTAGGAAAAGAGGTGGAAACAACTGGGAACCCGCTTTCGCACGCTATTCTTCGTGGAGCGACCAATGAGTATGGTAAGAATATTCCCAACTACTACTATGATAATTTGATGGATACCATTGCCCAGTATGAGAAAATGGGCTTGGAAAATCCCTTTATCATTGTGGACACTAATCATGACAACTCTGGTAAGCAATACATGGATCAGATTCGAATTGTCCGCCAGACCTTGATTAATCGTGATTGGAATGAAAAAATCAAGCAGTACGTTCGTGGATTTATGATTGAGTCTTATCTAGAAGACGGTCGTCAGAACGAACCGGAAGTATTTGGCAAGTCTATCACAGACCCTTGCCTTGGCTGGGAGAATACGGAAGTCCTCGTCAGAGAAATCTACCAAACGTTAGGAGAATAAGATGGCATTTATTGAAAAAGGTCAAGAAATCGATATTGAAGCAATCAAGGCAGAAACCCAATTGTCTGTGGAAGCCTTGCGATTAAAGGAGCGTCGAGATAGAGAATTGGCAGACATCATTTCAGGAGAAGATGACCGGATCCTTTTGGTGATTGGTCCTTGCTCTTCTGACAATGAAGAGGCTGTCTTGGAATATGCTCGCCGTTTATCCGCCTTGCAGAAGAAGGTGGCGGACAAGATTTTCATGGTTATGCGTGTTTATACAGCTAAACCTCGTACCAACGGAGACGGCTATAAAGGTTTGGTTCACCAACCAGATACTTCTAAGGCTCCAAGCCTGATTAACGGCTTGCAGGCTGTGCGCCAGTTGCACTACCGCGTGATTACAGAGACTGGTTTGACAACGGCAGATGAGATGCTTTATCCGTCAAATCTGGTCTTGGTGGATGACTTGGTCAGCTACCATGCTGTTGGGGCTCGTTCTGTGGAAGACCAAGAGCATCGCTTTGTGGCTTCAGGAATTGATGCACCAGTGGGGATGAAAAATCCAACTTCAGGAAATCTGGGTGTCATGTTTAACGGTATTTATGCTGCTCAGAACAAACAGACCTTCCTCTTCCATGGTCAAGAAGTTGAGACTTCAGGAAATCCCTTGGCTCACGTCATCCTTCGTGGCGCAGTTAATGAATATGGGAAAAATGAGCCTAACTTTTACTATGAAACTTTGCTAAATGCCATTGAGCGCTATGAAGCCATGGGACTTGAAAATCCCTTTATCCTTATTGACACCAACCATGATAACTCAGGAAAGCAATATATGGAGCAGATTCGAATTGTCCGCCAGACCTTGCAAAATCGTGATTGGAACGAGAAAATCAAAAAGACGGTTCGAGGATTTATGATTGAATCTTACCTAGCAGATGGTCGCCAAAACCAACCAGAGGTCTTTGGTTGCTCTATTACAGATCCTTGTCTAGGTTGGGAAAATACAGAGGCCTTGGTAGAAGAGATTTACGCTACCTTGACAAAATAAGTGAAAAGGATGGAGTTGGGGAATCTCAACTCCTTTTGATGAGAATGATAGTTGGACACGGAATTGACATCGAAGAATTGGCTTCGATAGAAAGCGCAGTTACACGACATGAAGGATTTGCTAAGCGCGTGCTGACCGCTAAGGAAATGGAGCGCTTCACCAGTCTTAAAGGGCGCAGACAGATTGAATATTTGGCTGGTCGTTGGTCGGCTAAGGAGGCCTTTTCCAAGGCCATGGGAACGGGCATTGGCAAGCTCGGTTTTCAGGATTTGGAAGTCTTGAACAATGAACGCGGGGCGCCTTATTTTAGTCAGGCACCATTTTCAGGAAAGATTTGGCTGTCTATCAGCCATACCGATCAGTTTGTGACAGCCAGTGTCATTTTGGAGGAAAATCATGAAAGCTAGTCCGCATAGACCAACCAAGGCTCTGATTCATCTGGGAGCTATTCGACAAAATATTCAACAAATGGGGGCTCATATCCCTCAAGGAACGCTCAAATTTGCAGTAGTCAAGGCTAATGCCTATGGTCATGGGGCTGTTGCCGTTGCCAAGGCGATTCAAGATGATGTTGATGGCTTTTGCGTTTCCAATATTGATGAAGCTATTGAACTCAGACAGGCTGGACTCAGGAAGAAAATCCTCATTTTAGGAGTTTCTGAAATCGAAGCTGTTGCTCTAGCTAAAGAATACGACATTACCTTGACTGTGGCTGGACTGGAGTGGGTTCAAGCACTCTTAGATCAGGAAGCGGACCTAACTGGATTAACAGTCCACCTCAAGATTGATTCAGGCATGGGACGGATTGGTTTTCGAGAGGCTAGTGAAGCTGAGCAGGCTCAAGACTTGCTCCAACAACACGGTGCTCGCGTTGAAGGGATTTTTACCCACTTTGCGACTGCGGATGAGGAATCAGATACTTATTTTAATGAGCAATTAGAACGGTTTAAAACTATTTTAGCTAGTATGAAAGGTCTTCCAGAGCTGGTTCATGCCAGCAATTCTGCAACGACTCTTTGGCATGCAGAGACTATTTTCAATGCGGTTCGTATGGGAGATGCCATGTATGGTCTTAATCCTAGCGGAGAGGTTTTGGACTTGCCTTATGACTTGAAACCAGCCTTGACCTTGGAATCTGCTCTGGTTCACGTCAAGACAGTTCCAGCTGGAGCTTGCATGGGCTACGGAGCGACATATCAAGCGGATAGTGAGCAAGTCATCGCGACGGTACCAATTGGTTATGCGGATGGTTGGACACGTGACATGCAGAATTTTTCTGTCTTGGTAGATGGCCAAGCTTGTCCAATCGTCGGCAGGGTTTCGATGGACCAAATCACTATTCGTCTGCCTAAGCTTTATCCCTTAGGAACCAAAGTCACCCTCATTGGTTCTAATGGGGGCAAGGAGATCACAGCTACTCAGGTAGCGACCTACCGTGGAACCATTAACTATGAAGTGGTTTGTCTTCTCAGCGACCGCATTCCGAGAGAATATTATTAGAAAAGAAAGGAGTGGAGCATGAATCTACATCAACCCTTGCATGTCTTACCTGGTGTGGGACCAAAGTCAGCAGAAAAATACGCCAAACTAGGAATTGAAAATTTGCAAGATCTCTTGCTCTACTTTCCTTTCCGTTATGAAGACTTTAAAACCAAGCAGGTGCTGGAGCTAGAAGACGGTGAGAAGGCGGTTCTTTCTGGTCAGGTAGTGACTCCTGCCAGTGTCCAGTATTATGGTTTCAAGCGCAATCGCCTGCGTTTTAGCCTCAAGCAGGGAGAAGTCGTTTTTGCGGTGAACTTCTTTAACCAGCCCTATCTAGCAGATAAGATAGAGTTGGGAGCAACCCTTGCTGTCTTTGGAAAATGGGACCGCGCCAAGGCTAGTCTGACTGGGATGAAGGTCCTGGCTCAGGTGGAAGATGACCTCCAACCTGTCTATCGCTTGGCTCAGGGAATCAGTCAGGCCAGTCTGGTCAAAGTTATCAAGACAGCCTTTGATCAGGGACTGGACCTCTTGATTGAGGAAAATCTGCCCCAGTCCTTGCTGGACAAATACAAACTCATGTCCCGTTGTCAGGCCGTTCGTGCCATGCATTTTCCTAAGGATTTGGCAGAATACAAGCAAGCCCTTCGCCGTATCAAATTTGAGGAACTCTTTTATTTCCAAATGCAATTGCAGACGCTCAAGTCTGAGAATAGAGTTCAGGGAAGTGGTCTGGACCTGAACTGGTCTCAGGAAAAAGTGACAGCAGTCAAGGAAAGTCTTCCTTTTGCCCTGACTCAAGCTCAAGAAAAGAGTTTGCAGGAAATTTTAACCGACATGAAGTCGGACCACCACATGAATCGTCTCCTACAAGGGGATGTGGGGAGTGGAAAAACGGTGGTCGCTGGCTTGGCCATGTTTGCAGCAGTGACAGCTGGCTACCAGGCTGCTCTCATGGTGCCAACAGAAATCCTTGCAGAGCAACATTTTGAGAGTTTACAGAACCTCTTTCCAGACTTGAAACTGGCTCTCTTGACAGGTTCCTTGAAGGTTGCAGAAAAGAGAGAAGTCTTGGAGACTATTGCTAAGGGTGAGGCTGATTTGATTATCGGAACCCACGCTCTGATTCAGGATGGGGTGGATTATGCTCGTCTTGGCTTGATTATCATCGATGAGCAGCACCGCTTTGGTGTGGGGCAAAGGCGTATTTTACGAGAAAAAGGCGACAATCCAGATGTCCTCATGATGACGGCGACTCCCATTCCACGGACGCTGGCTATCACAGCATTTGGAGATATGGATGTTTCCATTATTGACCAGATGCCAGCAGGACGGAAGCCTATTGTGACACGCTGGATCAAACATGAGCAACTGCCTCAGGTCTTGACTTGGTTAGAGGGGGAAATCCAAAAAGGTTCACAAGCCTATGTTATCTCTCCTTTGATTGAAGAATCAGAAGCTCTGGATTTGAAAAATGCCATTGCCTTATCAGAGGAATTGACGGCTCATTTTGCTGGTAAGGCAGAGGTGGCTCTTCTACATGGTAAGATGAAGAGTGACGAAAAAGACCAGATTATGCAGGAGTTCAAAGAGCAAAAAACGGATATTCTAGTTTCGACAACGGTTATTGAGGTTGGGGTTAACGTTCCTAATGCGACCGTTATGATCATCATGGATGCCGATCGCTTCGGTCTCAGCCAGCTTCACCAGCTCAGAGGTCGTGTGGGTCGGGGGGACAAGCAGTCCTATGCTGTTCTTGTTGCTAATCCTAAGACGGATTCTGGGAAAGACCGTATGCGCATCATGACAGAAACGACCAATGGATTTGTCCTTGCGGAGGAAGATTTGAAAATGCGGGGTTCTGGTGAGATTTTTGGAACCAGACAATCAGGACTTCCAGAGTTCCAAGTCGCTGATATTATCGAAGATTTTCCTATTTTAGAAGAAGCCAGAAAAGTGGCTAGCTATATTAGTTCTATAGAAGGCTGGCAAGAGGATCCAGAATGGCGCATGATTGCCCTTCATTTGGAAAAGAAAGAACATTTAGATTAAGCTTTCTTTAGGGAAAACTTAAGCTAGCTTTCAGGTTTGACCCTTATACTAGAGTCATCAAAAAGAAACGAGGACTCTCATATGACAGTAACGATTAAAGTAAATTACCAAACCACTTTCCAAAAGAAAGAAGCAAAAAATTAAGATTGAACAGGAGAAAAAGGGCGGAGATGCTCTTTTTTCGTTTTTAAAAGCACAATTTATTGAATCTAAAATAGCACATTGCGGATTCTAAAAAAATTCTAGAAATTATAGTAGATTGAATCCGAAATAGTCCACCGAGTTTTCTAAAACGTTGCTAGAAATTAGCTTGAATTCCGCAATCAATTTGTTCAGTTTTTATTTCATTTAACTATAATTTGACTTTCCTAATTTCTTTGTTCATATCTTATTTCAATACACTATATCTTACTATTTCAGAGCCCACATCTAGCATAACTAAAAAAACAGATTCTTCCATCTATTACGGAAAAATCTGTCATTGATTTAATGATTTACAAAAACTCCAACCACGGCTTGAGAGCCTTATTTTTGCTGGTTTCTCTATATTTTTTAGTTCTTATTTATGATGCTTTTTCAATAGTTCTTCAAACTCAGAGACAGTCATACCCAACTGTTGACTGGCAACTTCAGAAGGCAAAAGACCTTGACGGACTAGATTTAGTAGCATAGACAAACTTCCTTCAACTTTTCCACGCTCCAGTCCCTGTTCAATACCACGTTCCAATCCCTGTTCAATCCCTTCTGCCCTAGCAGTCTCCAAGGCATAATCCTGAGCCAACAAGGCTTGTTCTTCGCGCATACGTAGTTGACTAAACATCTTCCTGTCCTCCTCGGACCAGCTCTTGTAGTCCAGCAGTTGGTC
>NZ_JUQO01000002.1 GCF_001074635.1 Streptococcus mitis | reverse complement strand
AGAACGAGTCTGATACGTAGATTTAGACTCTAAATAGGCGTCTCTAAGTTCAGTCGTATAAAATGACAATAACTCTCCTGTGTTGATATCTTTTACAACACGATTAGATACAATTTCATAATTTGTGCAAGGATAGACATCAGCAAAAACCGTAGATGTTGTGACTAAGAAAAATAGATTTGATAGAACAGAGAAAAACAATAATTTCAATTTAATCATAAAAAATGTCTATTCTTCATGATCAAAAGATTATTTTTTCAATCCTTTGAAAGTCATAATGCAACCCGAAAGGATACTGAGAGTTCCTATAGGTCTCCAATATAGCTGCCAAAAGAATAAATTTATTCTTCCTTTCAGTGTCTCATCGGGTCCAGCATAATAGGGGTTGATGTGAAATAATAAAAAACCAAAACATAAAACTATGATT
>NZ_JUQO01000112.1 GCF_001074635.1 Streptococcus mitis | reverse complement strand
TACCGCCGTGAAAAGGCGGTGTCTTAACCCCTTGACCAACGGACCAGAGTTGTTGTTTTCAACTCTTACTATTATACCGACTTTTTGTTTTTTGTCAACACCTTTTTTAAACTTTTTTTATTAATTTTACAACAGCTTCAGTTCGAGCTGTATGTGGGAACATATCGACCGACTGGATGTAATGAAGATCATAGACTTCTACTAAGCGTACCAAATCACGAGCCAAGGTCGAAACATTACAAGAAATATAAACCATTTTTTCTGGTACATAAGTAAGAATAGTATCTAATAACTTATCATCCAGACCTGTACGTGGTGGATCCACAATCAGAGCATCTGCTCGGTAGCCTTCCTTATACCAGCGAGGAATAATCTCCTCGGCTGTTCCAGCTTCGTAATGTGTGTTGTCAAATCCCATTCTTTTAGCATTTCGCTTGGCATCTTCAATGGCTTCTGGAATAATATCCATACCTCTGAGTGTTTTAACTTTCTTTGCGAAGGCAAATCCAATCGTTCCAACTCCACAATAAGCATCAATCAAATGGTCTTCTTTATTTACATCCAAGGCTTTTACCGCCTCGTTATAAAGAACTTCTGTTTGTTCAGGATTTAGTTGATAGAAAGCTCGAGGAGATAGTGAAAATTCATAATCGAGTACACCTTCTTGAATACTCTCTTGTCCCCAGATAATCTCTGTCTTTTCACCATAAATCTCACTGGTTTTAGCTGTATTTGTATTTACAGCTACTGTCACAACTTCTGGGAAATCTTTAACTAAGTCTTTTACTAGTTGGGTTAAATTAAGCTGACGGTTTGTAACAATAATAATCTGAACCTGTCCAGTCTTTCTTGCTCGTCGGACCATTATAGTTCTAACACCTAGAACTTTTCTCTCATCCGTGATTGGAATCTGGTGATAAGTAAGTAATTCTGCTAGACGATTAGCAATCACTTGGGTTTCCTTGTCTTGTACTAGGCAGTCTTTCAACTCTACTAAATAGTGAGAGTTTTGTGCATATAAGCCCGCCTTAACCTGATTCTTAAATTTTCGAGTCTGAAATTGTAACTTAGCACGGTAGTACTTTGGTTCCTGCATACCAATCGTCGGGCGTATTTCATAATTTTCATATCCTGCAGGGGCAAATTTTTTCAGCGCTTGATGAAGCAAGTCCGTCTTGAACTCCAGTTGCTTATCATAATGCAGGTGCATGATTTGGCAACCTCCGCACTCATTATAAATAGTACAAGCTGGCACAACTCGAAATTTAGACTTCTTGTTAACTTTTAATAATTTTGCCTCAACAAAGTTACGTTTAATAGAAGTAATCTGACAATAGATATCTTCTCCTTTGAGAGCACCAGGCACAAAGACTAATGTTTTTTGATAAAAGCCGATTCCCTCACCATTAATTCCCATGCGCTTGATTTTTAATGGTATTTTTTGTTTCACTTTCAGATTCATACCCCTATCTTATCACATTTTGAGTTATAATAGAACTATGAAAATCACAAAACTTGAAAAGAAAAAAAGACTCTATCTGATGGAGCTTGATAATGGCGACAAATGCTACATTACTGAAGATACTATTGTTCGCTTCATGTTATCAAGAGATAAGGTTATAAGCCAAGAAGAATTGAAAGATATTCAGAACTTTGCCCAATTTTCTTACGGTAAGAATCTAGCTCTCTACCACCTATCCTTTAAAGCGCGCACTGAAAAAGAAGTCAGAGAATATCTGAAAAAATACGATATTAATGAAAACATAGTTTCTCAAGTCATTGCTAATCTTAAAGAAGATAAGTGGATTAATGATGGTCAGTACGCTTATGCCATCATCAATGCCAATCAACTTTCAGGAGATAAGGGGCCTTATATTCTGACTCAGAAATTAGCACAAAAAGGAATTTCAAAATCTACTATAGAAGAGAACTTGAAAGAATTTGATTTTTCTGAAGTTGCTCAACGTGTAGCTAATAAACTATTGAAAAAATATGAAGGAAAACTTCCAGCTCGCGCCTTGCAAGATAAGATTATCCATAATATGACCAACAAGGGTTTTTCCTATTCTGATGCTAAAAGTGCCTTTGACCAGTTGGATAGTCAAGTTGACCAAGAAACGACTCAGGAACTCATCTTCAGGGAACTTGATAAGCAATATTCTAAGTATGCCCGAAAATATGAAGGATACGAACTTAAACAGCGTTTAACCCAAGTTTTAGCACGAAAGGGCTACGATTTTTCGGATATAGCAAGCGCTCTCAGAGAATATCTTTAATATTTTCATGTAAAATTCACAGATTTTAGGCAATTTTATGGTACAATAGTAAACGATAAACTTATAAATTGTAGAAAGTTGGTTAGTTATGAAACTTCCAAAAGAAGGCGACTTTATTACAATTCAGAGTTATAAGCATGATGGGAGTCTCCACCGAACTTGGCGGGACACCATGGTACTAAAAACAACAGAAAACGCCATTATTGGTGTCAACGATCATACATTGGTTACCGAAAGTGATGGTCGTCGTTGGGTTACTCGAGAACCGGCTATTGTTTACTTTCACAAGAAATATTGGTTTAATATCATTGCCATGATTCGCGATAATGGAATTTCCTACTATTGCAATATGGCTAGCCCCTACTATCTGGATGAAGAAGCACTGAAGTATATTGATTACGATTTGGATGTTAAAATTTTTACAGATGGGGAAAAACGTCTCTTGGACGTTGAGGAGTATGAGCGTCACAAACGCAAAATGAATTATTCTGATGATTTGGACTATATTTTAAAAGAACATGTCAAAATTCTTGTTGATTGGATTAACAATGAACGTGGTCCTTTCTCAGAAGCCTATGTAAACATTTGGTACAAGCGCTATGTAGAACTAAAGAATCGGTAAAGTTGTCAAACTGGGGTGTGATCCCTGGTTTTTTTATTTTAATACTCAATGAAAATCAAAGAGCAAACTAGGAAACTAGCCGCAGATTGCTCAAAACACTGTTTTGAGGTTATAGATAAGACTGACGAAGTCAGTCACATATATATACGGCAAGGCGACGTTGACGCGGTTTGAATTTGATTTTCGAAGAGTATAAAAACCCAGCTTTGCAGCTGGGCTTATCCTTATATATCTAATTTTGTAACTGTAAATTTGATATGAGAATAGTCTTTTTCAACATCCTTATCCAGCAAGAAAGCTGTGGCGTCCTTCTTAACTTGAACCAGGTCAATATTCTGTGCTTGGGCTGCATAGACACAACCGCAATAACATTGACGGTAGATGTCATACTCTTCACACATCTCTACTGAACGTTTGTAGCCTTGATTTTTCTTGAAATCACTTGGAAGATAGTGAGTTGTATAAATCTTTTGCACATCGATTCCGATGCTGTTGATGGTTTGAGAATTCTTATGAGGACTGATGGTCAAGGCTGAACCAAAGTAGTCAAAGCCCAAATCCATAGCCACTTGCGCTGTCTTATCCAGTCGGTAGTCAAAGCAAACCTTGCAACGGTCCCCACCTTCTGGCTCTTCCTCTAGTCCTCTAACTAATTTTCGGTATTCATTTGGCTCGTAGGGAGCTTCTAGATACTGGACCGTATTTCCTGTCCGCTCATTGAAATCACTGACAAATTTCTTGGTAACATAGGCACGCTTATGGTATTCTGCCTTGGGATGGATATTGGAATTGGCAAAATAGATGGTCACATCAGCGTATTTGGTCAAATATTCTAGGGTATAGGTACTGCAAGGGGCACAGCAAACATGCATTAGAATGGTTGGCCGTTGCTCATTTTTCTCCCATACTTGTACCATCTTCTGCATGACACGGTCATAATTAATTTTCTGATTAGGGTTCATCTTGCTCAGAATTTCTTCTACATCGATCATGTTCTTCTCCTTTTTCTAGTCTTATTTTATCATATAAATTAGGAGAGCTCAAATCTATTTAGAAGTGAATAGCATAAAAAGGAGGGATAGGCATTCCCTCCTTTTGTGTTTTTTATAAGTTGTTTTCTATAGAAAGCTTACATCATCCCGCCCATCATGCTTGGATCCATTGCTGGAGCTGGGGCTACTGGTTCTGGTTTATTGGCTACGACTGCTTCTGTTGTCAAAATCAAGCTGGCTACAGATGCTGCATTTTGTAGGGCTGAACGACTCACTTTAACTGGATCGATAATACCTTGATCAATCATATTAACCCACTCACCAGTTGCTGCGTTGAAGCCTGTACCAACTTCAGCATTTTTCAAACGATCGATAACGATAGATCCTTCAAATCCTGCATTGTGGGCGATTTGACGGACTGGTTCTTCCAATGCACGGAGAACAATATTGCGTCCTGTTGCTTCGTCTCCTGTCAATTCCAAGGCAGCAACAGCTGGAATGACATTGACAAGAGCTGTTCCACCACCTGCAACAATACCTTCTTCAACAGCTGCACGAGTAGCGTTGAGGGCATCTTCAATGCGGAGTTTCATTTCTTTCAACTCAGTTTCAGTTGCGGCTCCGACCTTAATAACCGCCACACCACCTGACAATTTTGCCAAGCGTTCTTGCAATTTTTCACGGTCAAATTCAGAAGTTGTGGTTTCGATTTGAGACTTGATAACTGCAACACGGTGAGAAATCGCTTCAGGATTTCCAGCACCTTCTACGATAACCGTGCTATCTTTGTCCACAGTTACTCTCGCTGCTTGACCAAGAGCTTCAATTGTAGCATCTTTCAACTCAAGACCTAGGTCTTCTGTGATAACTGTTCCGCCTGTCAAGATGGCAATGTCTTCAAGCATGGCTTTGCGACGGTCTCCAAAACCAGGTGCCTTAACTGCTACTACGTTGAAGGTTCCACGAATCTTGTTCAAAACAAGAGTTGGAAGAGCTTCACCATCTACATCATCCGCAATAATCAAGAGTGGACGGTTGCTTTGGAGAATGCTTTCCAATAGTGGCAAGATTTCTTGAATATTGGAAATCTTCTTGTCAGTAATCAAAATGTATGGATTTTCAAGGTCAGCCACCATTTTTTCGCTATCTGTCACCATGTACTGTGAAAGGTAACCACGGTCAAACTGCATTCCTTCCACAACTTCAAGTTCTGTTTCCATACCACGTGACTCTTCAATGGTGATGACTCCGTCTTTGCCAACTTTTTCCATGGCTTCAGAAATGTATTCACCGACTTTTTCAGAACGAGAAGATACGGCAGCAACCTGAGCGATGGCTTCTTTATTGGCAACAGGGATGGCGTTATTTTTCAAAGCTTCTACTGCTGCTGCAACTGCTGTTTCAATCCCACGACGAATACCGATTGGATTTGCACCTGCTGTGACGTTTTTGATTCCTTCACGGACGATTGCTTGAGTCAAGACTGTTGCAGTTGTAGTCCCATCACCTGCAATATCATTGGTTTTTGAAGCTACTTCTGATACCAATTTGGCACCCATATTTTCAAAATGATCTTCCAATTCGATTTCTTTAGCAATGGTCACACCGTCATTGGTAATCAAGGGTGAGCCAAATGATTTTTCCAACACAACGTTACGACCTTTTGGTCCCAAGGTTACTTTAACAGTGTCTGCAAGGATATCGACACCACGAACCATAGCTGAACGGGCATCTGATGAAAATTTAATTTCTTTTGACATACTTTCTTTCTCCTTCTATTCTTCAATGATAGCCAAGATGTTCGCTTCGCCTACGATGATGTACTTTTCATCGCCATCTTTGACATCAAGACCTGCATGGGCTTCAACCAAGACACGGTCTCCAGCTTTAACACTTGGAGCAACTAAGTCACCGTTCAAGGTACGAACACCTTGTCCAGTAGCCACAACTTGAGCTGTTTTGGTTTTTTCTTGGGCTGAACCTGCGAGGACAAAACCTCCAACAGTTTGTTCTTTTTCTTCGATTTTTAAGACCACACGGTCCCCTAATGGTTTCAACATCTGATTTCCTCCATGATGAACTGCATATTATTAGCACTCTTTATACATGAGTGCTAATTCATAGTTCTATTGTATCACTTGGTCAGAAATAGTCAAGGAAAAAGTCTGACTTTCTGAGGATGAATAGATGAATTTCTTTATCCTATTTTGCACTTTAATAATGTAGAATTTTAACGAACATGATTCATGGAATTAGTATTTTCGTTAATTCTTTTATAAAAAATACCGAAACTCTAAATCCTTATATTACGCATATATAAAAAACAACGATTACAAACCGTTGCTTTTTTTACATGCTATTAATATTTCAATCCTGGATTGAAAAATCCTAAGGCTACTCCCACAAGTGCAATAACTACCAATAATAGCATCACCCAATTTGGAGAAACTTTCTTTTTAGCCATCAGCCACCAACATAGAACAATAAAACCTGCTGTTAAAAGACCTGGATAAACACCATCAATCTTTTCTTGTAAGTTTAAAAATGTTTCTCCATCTCCATTTTTCAGCTCTAGCGCCGTAGTGACAGATACCCAAGTTGCTGCAACAGCTCCTATGACCATACCACCAACAACACTAATTGATTTTCTTAGCGCCTGACCTTTAGGACCTACTAAAAATTCTACTGCTTTATCTCCAAGTTCATATCCTTTAAAATAAGCAAAACGCATTCCAAGATAGACTAATAGATTCCATGCAATAATATAGAATATTGCACCAGAAATATTTCCTCCTTTAGAAAGACCTAGAGCTATCCCCAAAAGAACAGGAATTAATGTTCCTACAATAAGTGAATCTCCAATACCTGCAATAGGCCCCATTAGACCAGCTCGCATTCCATTGATGGTTTCACTATCTACGGCATCTCCATTTGCACGCGCTTCTTCCAAACCAGCTGTTATCCCAACTACTAGAGAACCCAACTGTGGCTCAGTATTAAAGAATGCTGTGTATGTTTGCATAGCTTCTTTTTGCTCTTCCTTAGTATCATACATTTCTTCTACAATTGGAAGCATAGAAGTTAAATATCCAAAAGTTTGCATATGTTCTTGAGAAAAACATGTCAGATGTCCATAGAACCAGTGGTGAAATGATTTTGTCAATGTTTTTCTTGATATTTTTTTTCGACTCATTCTAAATATCCTCCTCTTCATCAAATCCCATATCACTGACAACCGCTGTCGTACGGGCAGATTTAATAACTTCTAATTCATAATAAATTACTGCAAAAATTAATGACACAACACCACTTGCTACTAAGTTCAAGCCTAAAGATTTTGCTAACGTGAACCCGACAAAGAAAGGAATAAAGTCTGTTGTTTTTGTAACAATTTGTTTCAAAAGTATTGCAATACCCACACATGGAAGGAGTGCTCCTACAGTAAATAGAGACTTCATTACAAAACCATCCATCGGAAGATATAATTTCATAAGATCAACCATATCTGGTCCAAATTTTGTAATAATCATTGTTGGTAAGAAAGAAAAGATAAAATGTGAAATCCAAGGATATACCCAATCAACAGCATATAACTTCTTAAAATCACCTTTCTCTACAGCTTTCCATCCAATGTGTTGCCAAAGCAAATTCATAGTAGCTGTACCATAGAATAAAACAGTTCCAATTGTTCCAACCGCAGCTCCAATTGGCGCTGCTGCTGCTGCAATCGCTACTTCACCTGAAATATTATTTGCATGAACAAATAGGATAGATAACGGAATTCCGATATAAGAAATTGCCCGTACATCGGCAGATACAGTTCCACCAGGTGTCACTAAGGCAATATATAATACCTGCAAAGCCACACCAACGATTACCCCTGTTGTTATATCTCCTAATATTAAACCTACAATTAAACCACCAACTAATGGACGCCCCAAAGTATAGTTACCAATACTGGATCCCCCCATACCTGGCATCGATGCTAAACTTGCAAACAATCCTAAAAGAGCTGCTTGAATCCAAGAAATTTCCATCATTTTGTCTCCTTATTTCATTATTAAAATCCAAATTTTGATTTAAAATCACTCCAATAGCCAATAGATACATCTGGTAATAATTGGAATCTAACTTTATATCCTGCTTTTTCAATTGCTTCTAGTGCAACTGCTTCCTCTTGAGTAATTGATTGATTATTTCCCAACTTGATAGCACCTGGTCTATCGTTAGCAGGTCCTACAATAATCTCTTTAACATCTCCTGGAATAAAGCCCTTGTCTACTAAAATTTCTTTCATATCAATTGGATTCTTAGTAATCAAAAAATATCTACTATCCGATTCTGTTACTTTAGATGATTTTTCTTTAAACGCTTCCTTTGTCCAAACAAATGTTTTTTTATCTGACGCACCTTTATATGCCTGAATTAAAACCTTATTAGATGCAGCAGCGTCATTTACTGCAATTAATCCATCACATGGATGTTCTTTTGCCCATCTAGTGACTGTTTGTCCATGAATCATTCTATCGTCAATTCGTACAAATGTTACTACCATAATTTTTTATTCCTTTCCTTATATAACTAAATATCGTCTTCTTCATTAAGATTATCATCTGATCCGACTTCAAATTCTTGTAGAGCCGATGATGATTCGTTTAATATCGTAGAAACAAGTTCACTTCCAGTCAGAATGTCTTTCATCACTACTGCTGTAAGTGCCATTGTTAAGTTCATACCTCCCAAAATAGTTGCATTCTCTAATTTTCCAAATTCTTCTAATACTGTTGCAACAGTTGTTAAAGGACTTCCCCCAACAATATCTGCTAAAACAAGAACCGAATCATTTTCATCCAGAGACGCAATAACATTCTTGACCTCTACAGAAAAACCTGCAAGACTTTCTCCATCTTTTAAGCCAATCGCTATGACATCATCTACCTTATCCGAAGCAAACATAGAAAGAGATGATTTCAATCCCTCTGCGAGTCCTCCATGACTGACTAATATCAAATGCTTCATATTTCCCTCCTTTTATTGATTTCATTCTATCATCCTTATCTTCACTTTATAATTGTTAAATGTCACAAAAGTTTATTGATAAATGTCAATAAAAAAATGACAAATGTCAATAAAGACATCTGCCATGTTCGTATTATTTAAGAAATAATAATCTTGATATCTATTTAAGGGCTCCTATATCTAGTTCTTTTTGTAACTTAATAAGACTACCTTCAATATCCGTGTTATTTTCATCCATAGATAATGCTTCTAATCTTTCTTCTATTCCAACCAATGATTTTGAATCTATTCCTTTTGAAATAGTTGTAATTGAATTTTTCATTATATAATCCAGTGAAGTAATCGTTAAGGCATTTTGACCAATCATTCCTTTCTTCATCAACTCTTCGCTCTTCAAACTAGTCACTACCTCTGGTAACACTGAGCTTCCTTGACCCTTGTTAAATAAATTTTGTTGAATTTCACGATTATTTGTTAAAAATTCTATAAACGATACGGCAAGTTTTGAATTGCGAGCACGCGAAGAAACCACGTATAAGGAAGTATCTGTTACAGTCGAACGAATGTCTTCCTTTGTCGTTGGCAATGAAATACATGTCCAGTTAAAATTTGTATATTTGGCCACATGGTAAGGAAAAGGTTTATATGTGCGATATTGTGCCAAACTCATTGGATAAAAGGCCACATGGCCTTCATCAAAATCTTTATAGGTTACTTTGTAGCGCCCGTTTAATTGATTCAATCCCCTTATATAGGATAAAGCATCCTTCATTTCTGACGAATCTATACGAGGAATCCCACTCTCAGAAATAGTGACGCCAAAAGCTGCTAGAGATTCTTTCCAACTATATCCTGTTATCCCAAATTGATCAACGATTCCATCTCCATCGGTATCTTTTGTAATTTTTTTACTAATCTCATATAGATCTTTCAGTGTCCACCCTACTTTAGGAATTTCAATGCCCTCTCTTAAAAGTAAATCTTGATTTACACACATCAACATGGGATTGCTTTCATATGGAAGACCGTATAAATCATCTCCGTATTTTGCTGCCTGCAAAGATACATCATAGAAATTAGAGGCAGCTTCTTGAGACAGATAGGAATTTAGGTTTTTTAAAATACCTTTTGATGCAAATAAAGATAATTGGTCGCTTGATAATAGAAATACATCCGGTTCAGAACCTTTTAAAATTTGACTTGAAATCCAATTAGAATACTCTTCCTTAGGAATACCTGAATCATATACAATTTTAACCCCTGGATGAAGCTCTTCAAATTTCTTAATAGCCTCATCTAGTACATAGCTGTTATTCCCTGTAGGAATTCCCCAACTAGAATCAGAATAAAAACCCAGTCTAATAATCTTTATCTGCTTGTTTTCCCAAATAAGAAATAAACTCAAGCAACTTAGCACAAACAGTATCGCTAGAAACAATTGCTTTACTTTCATTTATCCATTTCCTTCGAAAAATTCTTTTGTGTCACACCTGTTTGTACAGCCCATATGGCTAACTGTGTCCTATCTCTCAAATTTAGTTTTGAAAGAATGATAGAAAGATAATTGCGCACTGTTCCCTCGGACAAAAAAAGATTACTGGCAATTTCCTTATTTGATTCTCCAAATGCCACTTGCTGAATAATTTTCCATTCTGTCAGTGATATATTTTCAATATTCTCTTCCTTCACAGTAATAGAAAAATTGGTCTGTGCCATCTGCGAGAACAATTGAAATACCTTACTAGCTATATTAGGATTAATCATAGCCCCACCTTTATACACCGTCTGAATGGCTTGATATAACTCGTCTGTTGAAACTCCTTTTAATAAATAGCCAGATGCACCATATTTTAAAGCACTAAAAATAAATTCGTCGTCATCAAATGTTGTTAAGATTATAATTTTTATATTGGGAAAACGTTTTTTGATTTCTTTTGTAGCCAATACTCCGTCCATTCTGGGCATTCTAATATCCATTAAAATTATATCCGGTTTTACAGCCATAATGTTATCCATAGCTTCGATACCATCACCAACAACGGATACAACATCAATATCAGCATATACTGATAAAATGATCTGCAAGGACTCTCTAATTAACGCCTGATCATCTGCAATCATTACCTTTATCATATACTTCACCTCCCATTTTTGGAAAAACTATTTTAGTGTAAAATCCTTCCCTATTTTCAAAATGAATAGAACCACCTAAAATAGAAACTCGCTCTCTCATTTGTTTCAAGCCATACCCAATTTGTAAGTCGTCAAAACCTATTCCATTATCGTGCAAAACTATTATGTTGTTATCCTCACTTACAAAGCGAATGCTCATTTTACTAGCATGTCCGTGACGAACAGAATTTGTCATAGATTCTTGTATAATCCTAAAAATAGTATCTTCCTGTATCACATCTAAATCAATATTTCCCCATTCATATTTCAGATCGACAGAGAGTTTAGATAGAGACTCATACTCACTAATCATTAATATTAGAGCATCTTTTAAACCATTATTTTGCAAAGCTCCTGGTCTTAGTCTATGTAATGATCCCCTAACATCTTTTATCCCCTCTCTAACTGCATTTGAAACATTTTTCAACTGTTCTTTAGCACGGATAGGATGAACATCAATTAGTACAGAAACAGCATCAATCCCTGCTGAAATTCCTGTCAACGCATGACCTAGAGTATCATGAATTTCCCGAGCAATTCTTTTCCTTTCTCGATCTTCAGCGATTTTCTCTGACAACGATATATAATGATTCAATTCAGTGTTGACTCTAGATAACATTTTAAGTTCTTCCTCAATATTATGATGTTCTTTAATCACGTATAGGATATAAGACAATAAAGAGATGATGAAAATAATAACATTTAATGATGTCAATGCATTTTCTAAAAATAACACTACACCTCGTATGGAGGATGGATAAAATTGGATATAGGTAGCTAGAGATGGAACTTTTATAAATAGAGACAAGATTTCATAGTCGGTTAAAAGTAATATTAAAAAACTCAAGAAAATAAAAATAATCCAAGAACGTTTACTATCAGAGTCTTGAAACTCTCTTGAACTATAGAATATATCAGCAAAAACTAATAATATTATTCCATTGTATGACAGATTTTGTGACCATATAACACCAATCATTAATACTATTTCAAACAAATTCCATTTTGAAAAAATTGGCCATTTTTTCTCAGTTGAATACATTTTATAGGTAGATATAAAAATAATACCGACCAAAAAAATAATTGAATACCAAAAAATCTGGTCAGGTGATTTTGAAATATTATTTAATTCTCCCAATAAGAGTATCATCTGTCCCTTTGAAATTACATAGTTTGTAATCTGTATATATAAAGCTCCATTGTATATAATGGTTAGAAAATTAATTAATAAAAGCGAAATGATAGAATACTGGACACCTTTTACCTGTTTCATTACTGCCACCCATTAATATCAAACTGAATTATATTATTTTTATCAACAAATTGTACAGGTATAGTATATAATTCTTCAACTTCTTCTTTTTTTACTAATAAATCTATTGTTTCCGATACTTTTCTACCCATATGAGATGGAAATTGAGCAACCGTTCCTGTCACTTCATCTGTTGTAGCTAATAAATGCTTCATATCTGGTGAACCATCTATTCCGTAAATAAGTTTTTTTGAAGTTACTTTCAATTCTTTAATTGCTGCTAAAGCTCCTATAGCTGCTCTATCATTTAAAGCCACTATAGCATCAAATTGTAAACCTTCAGATAACGCATCACCTACAGTAGTCATAGCATGCTCTGTTTGACCAACTGTTTCTCTTTCTGAGATAATTTGATAATGTTCTTCTGATTTTATTGTATCCAAAAAACCAGTTATTCTCTGATTAGCTGATAAAGCATCTTTGTGCGTTAACAAAAGGATATGGGCATTTGAGGTACGTTTCATCAAATCCTTGGCAATCAATATCCCAGCATGGTAATTATCAGAAACTATGCTCGTATCAACTTTTATATTATTCAACTGACTATCTACTGCTATAACTCTAATTCCAAAATTCTTTGCCCTACTTAACGCTTCTACAATTTGCTCGCTATCACTCTTAACCGGATTAATAACAATAACATTCACTCGCTTCTCTATAAACTCATCAATTTGTTTACTCTGTTTTTCTTCACTCATCTCTGCATCCCGAGTATACAATATCTGACCTTCTAAATCAGAATAGCGTTGAATCTCATTATGTAAATGTCTATAAAATTCACTATTCATCGTCATATAAGTCGCTCCAACTTTTATTTGTCCCGGAATAGGATCTGTCTGACTCACATGAGTATAAATCGCAAAAACAAATACGACTACTGTACAAAATATAATTTTGACGATTGTTCTTGTATATTCTCTACTCATTCCAACCTCCAAAAAGTTTCAACTAGTTCATTGTAACACATTTAGACATTATAAAAAAGCCTGAGAGCAACTCAGACTTTTCAATGTTTAAAATGGCAATTCTTCCTCTTCCAAGACCAAATCCGCCAAATCTTGGCCTGCATTATTTTCACGCATGGCACGTTGGGCACGACTTTCCAAGAGTTGGAATCCTGTCACAAGTACTTCGGTCACATAATTCATTTGACCATTTTTCTCAAAACGACGGGTACGTAATTCTCCATCCACTGAAATGAGACTACCTTTAGTTGCGTAGCTAGCCAAGCTTTCTGCTAGTCTGCCCCAAAGGACCATATTGACAAAATCAGCTTCGCGTTCACCGTTTTGGTCTTTGTAACGACGATTTACAGCGATAGTTGCTCGCGCTACTGACTTGTCATTGTTGGTTTTATGCAATTCTGGTGTAGACGTTAAACGTCCAATCATGATAACTTTATTATACATATTTTTTCCTCCTACTTATCTATTCGTAGGAAATCAAAAAAAGTTACAGAAATTTGTAACTTTTCGAGAAAATTTTTTACTTTTTATGAACCATGAAACCTGTCGCTTGTTGATTGGCCATAATGGTCATATCTGTAATCTGCACACGACGAGGTTGACTGGTCACATAGACTACTGTGTCTGCAATATCCTGAGCTTGCAAGGCTTCGATTCCCTGATAAACCGTCGCAGCCCGCTCTTTATCACCGTGAAAACGCACTGTAGAAAAATCTGTTTCGACAATTCCAGGCTGAATGGTTGTCACCTTGATAGCCGTTGCGATGGTATCAATTCGCAGACCATCTGAAAAGGTCTTAACTGCTGCCTTGGTAGCTGAATAAACTGCTGCACCTGCATAGGCATAAATTCCTGCGGTTGACCCCATATTGATAATATGTCCTTGATTGGCTTTTACCATTGCTGGCAAGAAACAGCGAGTGACTGCCATCAAACCTTTGACATTGGTATCCAGCATGGTCAGCATATCCAACTCTTCATAGTTTTGATATGGAGCCAAGCCAAGAGCCAGGCCTGCGTTATTGACTAGGATGTCAATCTGACCTATCGTTTCTATAATATCAGAGCAGACAGCCTTTACCATGCTCATATCCGTGACATCTAGCGGAAAGGTCCAAACTGTTTGACTAGGAAAAGTTTCTGCAAACTCAATTTTTAAGGCTTCAAGTCTATCTATCCGTCGTCCTGTTAAAACGACATTCTCACCCTGCTCCAGATAAGCACGCGCAATCGCTTCACCAATTCCTGAGGTCGCCCCAGTAATCACTACATTTTTTGCCATCTTATTTCCTTCTATCTGCTCTATCAGATACTGACAACTTCCTAGGCAGTCCAGTGCTTAGCTGGGTCGAATGGTGTTCCGACAACTTGGTCTTCTGATAATTCAATAATACCACGTTTTTGCGGAGCATTTGGCAGATGCAATTCACGAGGGCTGCACATCATACCAAAACTCTTTTCACCACGAAGTTCGCCTGGGAAAATAAGATTGCCTTTGGGCATCATAGCTCCAGGAAGAGCCACAATGGTTTTCAACCCCACACGCGCATTGGGTGCTCCTGCAACGATTTGTACTGTCTTGTCACTTGCAACTGCAACTTGGCAGATGTTGAGGTGGTCACTATCAGGATGGGCTACCATCTCGACAATTTCACCAACAACAAACTTAGGTTCCTTGTCATTGACAATTTCTTCTGTAAAATCTTCCGCCTGTAATTCTTGGTTCAAACGAGCGACCTGTTCATCTGATAAAAAGACTTGACCGCGCTCTGCAATTTCAAATAAACTTGAAACTTCAAAAATATTCCAAGCCACTGTTTCCCCATTATCTTTGAGAAAAACACGGGCTACCTTGCCTTTACGCTCCACATCTAGTTTGGCATCTCCGCTATTTTTCGCGATGACCATAAGGACATCACCGACATGTTCTTTGTTATATGTAAAAATCATTGTTTTCTTTTCTCCTATTTCAGTCCTGCTAAAAAGTCATTAATTTGTTGCTTGCTTTTACGGTCGCGATTGACAAAACGGCCGATTTCCTTGTCCTTTTCTAGAACAACAAGGCTAGGAATGCCGTAAACATCCCAGAGTTTAGCTAGATCCATGTACTGGTCTCGATCCACTCGAATAAAGGTGAACTCTGGATTGGTCTCCTCAATTTCTGGCAAGGCAGGATAGATATAACGACAATCGCCACACCAGTCCGCCACAAAAAGGAAGACTTTCTTGCCATCTTTTTCTACTAAAGATGCCAATTCTTCTAAACTTGCTGGTTGTATCATAAGACTTCCTCCTCATAGACCAGGTCCTCATTTTCATAGACAAAGGTATAATGACGGCCATCCTCAAAAATGACGCCACCAACCAAGCTCTCTAGACTGCTTTCATAGACTTGAACATAGAGGGCCGCGATTTCCCCCATGTCTGAAAAATGGTTTCGTACAATCGCTGTCAACTCTTCCTGAGTCTTCATGAGCTTGCGGTCATCTGCAACTTTTTTCGTAGCAAGGGCAAGGCTCCCAATACCAAGCAGAGCCAGACCTGCCATCCACATTTTTTTAGCTTTCATACCATTCATTTTAACACAAAAAAGTTTTTAGGACAAATGAGGAAGCAGCAGAAAAGCAAGTAAAAAGCCTCTTCCTTAAAGGAAAAGGACTTCTTATACTCAATGAAAATCAAAGCGCAAACTAGGAAGCTAGCCGCAGGCTGCTCAAAACAGCGTTTTGAGGTTTTGGATAGAACTGACGAAGTCAGCTCAAAACACTGTTTTGAGGTTGTGGATGAAGCTGACGTGGTTTGAAGAGATTTTCGAAGAATATTATTCTTATCGCCAGGCACCTGAGTTGTCAACGTAGTAACCATCAGGTGTGTAGGTATTGCGAAGCATCTTACCTGATGAAGCTAGATAATACCACTTACCATTGTCTTTAATCCAATCATTCGCTTGCATGGCACCAGAAGAACTTACATAATACCAGTCTCCCTTGTCATAAACCCAAGCGCTTGCTTTCATAGCTCCTGAAGTTGATAAATAGTACCACTTGCCTTGATCGTAAAGCCAATCACTAGCAATCATGGCTCCTGATGATTTAAAGGCATACCAGTTGCCACCTTGATATAGCCAAGTTTGATTGAACATGACTCCTTTATCATTCATAAAGTACCAAGTTCCCTTGTCCTTAATCCAAGCATTTTGAACTAGTTGGCCTTGTTTTTGATAGTACCAGTTTTGGTTTGATTTTAGCCAACTTTCTGCTTTTACAATCGGATAAAGTTCTTTGAAAGATCCTCCATCATATTTGTGACTGATAGATTTTAGTTTTTCAAGTTTCAACTCGCCATTGTTATAGTCTGCCCAAGCAAAGACTTTTTGACCATTGACAGTCTCTGGTAAGGTAGCAGTGTAAGTCTTGGTTTGATAGTCCCATTTTGTATCAAGGTAGGTATATTGATCATTTGATTCTTTAATATGGTAGTAGCCTCTCTTTCCACTATCATTATGAATATCATCCACAACTTTCGTTGACCAGGTCTTTACTTCGTTTCCGCTCTTAGCCTCGACCTTGATATCTCCTCTATAGCCATAAGGTACGTAAAAATTCAGGTAACGTCCTTCTATACCAATCATAGACTTGTCCTTTTCTTGACCTAGGAAATTGACAGTTTGATCTTGACCATTGAGACTAACTGTCCACTCGATTTTCTCTGTTTTTGGCAAATCCAAGACTTTAATATCCACTTCATGGCCATTATTAAATCGAAGAATCTTGCCATCTTGATACTGCACCCCACACTTAACAACCCATTCTTCTTTAAGCTCAAATGCCTGCCCTGAATGTGGAAAAGCCAGCAAAGCTAGGCCTGCTAAAGCTAAACTAAATAGTGTGATTTTTTTCATCGTAGATCCTCCTTAGGATTTTTTATGTTAATTATATCACTATGTTTTTATTTTGCAACTCATATCCTAAATATGCAAGTAAAAAAAACCTCTGAGATTCTTCTCAAAGGTTCTGATTTGGCTAATTAATGTTCTCAACTGCTGCAGTAATAAAGGCAGTGTAGAGTTCTTCTGGGCGGTTTGGACGGCTTGACAGTTCAGGGTGATACTGACACGCTACAAAGAATTTATTTTCAGGAATTTCCACAATTTCGACCAAACGATTGTCTGGAGAAACTCCTGAGAAGACAAAACCTGCTGCCTCAAACTGCTCACGGAAGGCGTTGTTAAACTCATAGCGATGACGGTGACGGCGTTGCACCACTTCTTGATTGTGATAAGCAGCTGCTGCCTTAGAGCCACGTTTCAACTTAGATGGATAAAGTCCCAAACGAAGGGTTCCACCCATATCCTCAACATCAATCTGATCACGCATGATATCAATGATAGGATATTTTGTTTCTGGTGCAAGCTCTGCAGAATTGGCACCTTCAAGACCCAAAACGTGACGAGCAAACTCGATACAAGTCAACTGCATGCCCAAGCAGACACCCAACATTGGAACATCATTCTCACGCGCATAGCGAATGGCTTGGATTTTTCCTTCCGTACCACGTTGACCAAAACCACCTGGCACGATGATTCCGTCCGCATCAGACAAAAGCTCTGCCACATTCTCTGCTGTCACATCATTGGCATTGATCCAATTGATTTTCACTTCTGCGTCGTTGGCATAACCAGAGTGTTTCAAGGCTTCGACCACTGAGATATAAGCATCTTGCAACTCCACATACTTACCGACAAGAGAAATTTTAACTTGTTTTTTCAGGTTCATGACCTTGTCCACCATGGCTGACCATTCTGTCATATCTGCTACCGGTGCGTCTAATTTCAAATGGTCACAGACAATTTGGTCCATACCTTGTGCCTGCAAGTTCAGTGGAATTTGGTAAAGATGTTCGACATCCAACGATTCGATAACGGCTTCTGGTGCCACATCACAGAACTGGGCCAGTTTGTTTTTAATTCCTTGACCAGCTGGCTCTTCTGTACGAATAACCAACATATTTGGCTGGATTCCCAATCCACGCAATTCTTTGACAGAGTGTTGGGTTGGTTTGGTTTTCATTTCACCAGCAGCCTTGAGGTAAGGAAGCAGGGTTGTATGGATGTACATAACATTATCCGCCCCCACATCTGCCTTCATCTGACGAAGGGCCTCTAAGAATGGCAAGGACTCGATATCTCCTACTGTTCCACCAACCTCTGTAATAATGACATCAGAATCAGTCGTTAGAGCGGCACGCTTGATTTTCTCTTTCAAAGCATCTGTGATATGAGGAATAACCTGAACAGTTGCTCCAAGGTATTCTCCACGGCGTTCTTTACGAAGAACTTCACTGTAAATTTTACCAGTTGTCACGTTGGAATATTTGTTGAGATTAATATCGATGAAACGTTCATAGTGACCCAAGTCCAAATCTGTCTCAGCTCCGTCATCTGTCACAAAAACTTCCCCGTGCTGGTAAGGACTCATAGTTCCTGGATCAATATTGATATAAGGGTCAAATTTTTGAATGGTTACTTTAAGACCACGATTTTTCAAGAGACGGCCCAGACTCGCTGCCACAATCCCTTTCCCAATAGACGATACCACACCACCAGTTACAAAAATATATTTCGTAGACATAGATTCCTCTTTCTAAAATGCTCAAGGTCTTGTTGACTACGAGGGGACATAGAAAACAAGACCCTACTAATAAGAATAATCTGGGACGACTGCACCAGATTCACAACCAAAATACAAGAAGATAACTTCTTGAAAAAACAAAAATAGCTCCCTAAGAACTAGGGAGCCCCGACCTCTAAAAGAGGTGCCCGAACAATATGATACCTAAAAATAGGATAATTGTCAATAGCTAATTTTTATTCCTCGATGTTTTCAGAATCATCATCTGAAAACTCGTCGTCTTCTTCGTTGAGATCCACGTCTTCACCCAAGTCATCAGGGGCAATCTCGTTGATTTCCGCATCGTAAGCTTCCACTTCATTTTTCTCATCATCTGGATTTTCATCATCGTATGAAAGAGCTGGATCTGCTTCGTATGCATCTTCATCTTCTGGATCATCTGCATTGTAGTCAATAGCATCTGAATCGCCATCCATGAAGGCATTGACGCGTTTTTTCTTAGCTTTTGGTGCTACTTCATCGTCGTCATTTTCTTCAAGAGCGATGATTTCTTCGTCGATTTCGTCCACACCATACCATGAACGAAGCCCCCATTTATTGTCTCCAAGTGAGATGAAGCTACCGTCAAAGTTCAACTCTGTGTAGAACAAAGGCAAAGCTTCGCGGATATCGCTGTTTGATGTTCCAAGGTAGTTTTGAATTTCGTTTACAAGATCGCTAAAATGCATCTCATGATCGCGACCACGAAGTTCCAAGATAGCACGCGCTACCTCAATCATAGATAGTTCACTTTTTTCTTGCCCAGCAAATACTTCTAATTCCAAAGCGTTTCTCCTCATTTATACTACTATCGCCAGAGCGAACAGACTCTGACCTCATTTTATCATTTACTCTTTATTTTACGATAATTTTGCGGAATAGTCAAAGGTTAAGGGGGAGAAAGTGACAGGACTTTTTATTGGCTAACTTCTCAAAGTAACTTCCACTTGCCTGACCAAAGTGGAAATTAGTCTAAAACTGACTTTTATTTCTTCGCTACCCAGCCGATGGCATCGTGAGGTGGGTTTTCTGTATCAATCCAGATGAATTCAATACCGATTTCCCCATTTTTAAACTTAGTCAAACGAATACCGTTGATTTCCAGTTCATTGAGGCGTTGGCCTGTCAAGACTTCTCGTTCCTGCAAAATGAAAATCATACATAGAAATTTTTTAAAATTTTCTCTATTCTAGACCTGCTATTATTTCAGAAGCTATACTAGCTGATTCCAAACGTAGTATAGTCATTTCATCTACCTTCCCTAATAATGGCATTGCACCATACCAAACAATGGTCTTGTTTACCAAAAGAATAGGCGTGACTATTTTTGATTGAGTAAAAGACACTTTAATTTTCTTGCTCTTCATCTGGTCTATCCATGTTTTATTTGCAACCGTCTCTGGTACACATATCTTAATTTGACTAATCCTAAATTCTTTTAGAAATCTCATCAGTTTTGTCTGGTGCACATAAGGTAAAATAAGCATACACTCCTGTCTTTCCCCTGCCAAGTCCTCTCTCAGCACATTCTCATATCTACTATCAACATAAACGAATTGTTTCTCCTCACCCTCAATGACACAATAATCCATCTTTCGATAAGCTACTTGTCGTTTCTGAAACATCTTTTCTAAATAAGGAACATGAATATCCACATAATCGAAAATCCGCACCAAAGACTTATCCTTGTAGTTTCTATGAATCCGACCTGCATACTGAATCAAATTATTTTTCCAAGAAAAGGGTGCTGCCAAGATAAGCGTGTCCAACTGAGGTAAGTCAAAACCTTCGCCAATGTATTTTCCAGTTGACAATAATACAAACCCTTTATCTAGCTGTTCTAGCGTCTCTAGTAAACTTGTTCTCTCTCGGACTTTGGTTTTTCCACTGATAATATAAAAATCATCAACCTCTTTCTCTTTCAATAATTTTTCAAAGACATCTATCTGTTGAATTCGATTGACTAGAACCAAGATATTCCGCCCTTCTGCCACTTGGTCTAGAATATCCTTGAGAATCATCTGATTCCTCACTGAGTCAGTAGCAATCCAATCACTAAGCTGTATAAAATTACTTGCTTTGGTCTTTTCAATCTCCAAATGACCAAAAGAAGTGAATCTTAATTGCAATTGCCGTTTAAAATCCGTCTCCCTCTTATCAGCAGTATGGAGTATCTCACCAATTCTCTGAAAAACAATAGGCTCATGACCATTCTTACGCTCAGGCGTAGCCGTCAAACCGTAAAGATACTTCCCTCTAAACTGAGCAACAACTTTTTCAAACATCAAGGCAGAGACATGATGACACTCATCCACAATCATCATCTCATACTCATCCAAAAGACTTTGACTATTTTCCAACTTAAATAGAGATTGAATCATAACAATATCAACCAGTTTACTCAGCCATTTCCTAGTCCCACCGTACTGCCCAACATAGCCTATTACCTTTTCACGGCCTGATGCCGTATAACGGGTAGCTTCTTCCTCTTCGAAAGTCAAAAAATGGTTTAAACGATCCAGCCATTGGTCTAAGAGTTGCCTATTATGAACTAGGATAATTGTTTTGGTCTTCCGTTCAGAGATGAGGGCAGCACCTAAAACGGTCTTCCCAAAACCAGTCTCCGCATGGAGTAAACCATTTTCTTTGGAAATCATATCTGACAGGGCTAACTCTTGCTCAAAAGTGAGTTCTCCCTTAAATTCCACTCTAATAGACCTTTGTACCTTTCTCCTATCTTCCACAGATACCTGCTTAAATTTATCTTGCAATGGATACAGCAAGCCTCTTGGCAGCCATAAATAATGATCGGATTCTCCAAATAAATACATTCGCTCAGGAATTTGATAGGTTGGCTGTCGCATAGCCTGCTTTAAATAAAATTCGGGATTAGAAAATGAAGCCATATTTTTCAAGAAAAACAGTGTCTTGGGTGTCACAGACGATTTTTCAAGTTGGATCATATTGGATAAGACGACCTTCAACTCCTTATCCAATTCTTGCTTGCCTAACTCCTCTTGGATTAACAATGCCACTTTAGCAGTTGAAACCCTCTGAATTTCTTGTAGATACCTCCATTGGTCTTCATAAGGCTGAAAATGTTCATCCACAAAGACCGTTCGCCCTTGATGATAAGCTTCTCCTTGAAAAGGAAGGGCAATCAAATTACCAAATCCACCTTTAGGAAGAACATCCTGATTTGGAAACATGCGATCAAAAGAATCAAAGGACAGTTGCATACTTTCCTGCATTGCCAGTTCTAACAGTTTCTTTCCAAACAAGCGAGCCTCTCGACTCGGAA
>NZ_JUQO01000111.1 GCF_001074635.1 Streptococcus mitis | reverse complement strand
CTTGCCGTAGGTATGGTTACTGACTTCGTCAGTTCTATCCACAACCTCAAAACACTGTTTTGAGCAACTTGCGGCTAGCTTCCTAGTTTGCTCTTTGATTTTCATTGAGTATTAGCTAACCCATTCACCGTTTTCATTGACCAAATAGCCTTCAACCCTTGTATTAACTGCAAGTTTACCTGATGAATCAACATAGTACCATTTGCCAGAAACTTCAAACCATTGATTTTCTTTCATAGCTCCTGATGGATCTAGATAGTACCAAGTATCTCCATCTTTTACCCAACCAGTTGACATAGAGCCATCATCTTTTAGATAATACCAAGTATCTCCATCTTTGATCCAACCAGTAGCTAGAGAACCGTCTGCTTTATGGAAATACCAGATGCCATTTTCTTGTTTCCAACTAGCTTTAGTTGTCTGATTTGGAGTTTCCGGTTTCTTATTTGTATAAGCTGGAGTATAGGAAGTGACAATAGTTTGAGTAGGTGTAGATGGAAGTGATTGAGTATTATTGTCCTTATGTGGTTGTGAAGCTTGTGAATCAGTTGTAGCTTGGCTAGGTTTATTTTCCGCATCAGCTACTTTTGCATCCGGTTTAGTAGAATCAGGTCTAGCTTGTGGAGCTGGATCTTGATGTTCAGGTTTGTTTACTCGGTTTGACATATTGTCTTGGCCGTTATTTTGACCGTGTTCTTGTTTTAAGCTAGAAAGGTCAAATTCTGGTTTTTCTTCCACAGCTGGGGCAACGATGGCACCGCCTTGAGAGACTCGAAGAACAGTAGCTGTAAGGGCATTTAATTTCAAGCCTTTTTCAGTCCACTCAAGTCCTTTCGGGTTGGCAATTCCTACTGGTCCTGCTTGGTTTTCATCTGCCAAAACTTCAGCATTTCTGAGGTGGGCAAAGGCAGTTCCCAAATTAAATTCGCGAGCTTTTTCATCCGCATTGACAAAGACTGCGTAGATATCCCCATTTGGAGCAGTGATTTGGTAGCCAATCACTACGTCCTCTTTTGCCACACCATTTTGACCTGGCACAGTGATGAGGTGGACACGATCTTTGATATCTTGAAGACTCTTAAGTCGGAAGGCATCTGTAGATTGACGAAGGGCAATCAGACCTTTCATGTAGTCACGGCTCTTGACATTTTCAGGATAAGCTTTACCATCTGTAGCCTTAGTCCAGTCAAACTTGTTAATAGCATCACTCGAATCGTAAGAGTCATGGATGAAGTAAGGATAGTCAAATGGATTGCCGTCCTTATCACGCAACAAGTGAGATTTGTTTGGAACCTTATCCTCTGCTACTGGAGTCTTGTAGGCTGGGTCACGGAATTGTTTGGTACGTCCGTATTCCTGACCAGAGTGGATAAATGGAGTTCCTTGAGCTGTCAAGACCATGAGGTTTCCAAGTCGCAAACGACGGTGGATTTCAGCATAGTTCTTAGCCTTGCTTGGGTCTTTTTTGATAGACTGGGCAATGATGTCAAAGAGGGTCAAGTTATCATGGGCTGCGATGTATTGAATCACATCTCCAGGACTGTCTGCTTCAAAGTTGGTTGGTTGAGCAATGAGATTTTTGAAGATAGTGTTGATATCACGCTTGCCACCTGTGATAAAGGCAGGTTGACCTTCGTTTGGATAACCAGACTTGAGGTTGTTACGGATGTCGTCTGAAAAGACAGCGACAGTATCGGTATGTTTCATCCAATCTTGGTCAGCAGCTCTAGTAGGCATGTTTTCATCGCCAGCATAGGTTCTCCAACCTTCACCAAGCATGATGAGGTTTGGATTGAGGGCGCGTGCAGCCTTGTAAGCTTCTTCGATAGAAGCCGCATCATGGTCTCCCATCATATCGAAACGGAAGCCATCCACTTTGTAGGTATCGACTAGGTATTTGATAGAATCAACTAGAAGCCGTTTGGTCATATGGTGGGTTGTCCCCAAACGTCCACCACCAAAGCTAGTTCGAGGTGCGCCATCAGCATCCATAAAGTGGTAGTAGTTTGGTTCTAAATCTTCAAAGATATCGACCTTGGCTGTATGGTTGTAAACTACGTCCAGGATAGCTCCCATGCCACGTTTGTGGATCTCATTGATGAGGTTTTTAAACTCTGCGATTCGTTTTTCTGGATTTTTAGGATCGCTTGAATACATACCAGTCAATGAGAAGTAGTTTTGAGGGTCATATCCCCAGTTGTAGTTGCTGTTGCTTGAAGCATAGTCAGACAAGCGTTCATGGTTTTTCAATTCATTGACAAAGTAGTAAGACAAGACTGGAAGGAGCTGGATGTGGGTCACACCTAAGTCTTTGAGATAGTCTAGTTTTTCAATAAAGGCTTCAAAGGTACCAAATGGTTTGGTCAAGTCTTTTGCGATGGCAGGATCTGAAGTGAAGTCACGCACATGAGCTTCGTAGATAACGGCATCTTCACGAGTCTTGAAGTTGTGAATCTTACCATAAGTCAAGTCTTGAGGTCCTAGTTTAGCTGGATCTACAAAGGCAGCTTTAGCCACTTTATGGGCATCGTCGATCTTAGCATCGTCACTATTCCAAGCAGCGAGGGATTTAGCGTAAGGATCGAGTGCAAGAACAG
Source organism: Streptococcus mitis (assembly GCF_001074635.1). Classification (GTDB taxonomy): domain Bacteria; phylum Bacillota; class Bacilli; order Lactobacillales; family Streptococcaceae; genus Streptococcus; species Streptococcus mitis_E. The sequence goes on along the minus strand of NZ_JUQO01000111.1, from coordinate 11,789 downwards.
TTTTTCCCTGACGCTCGATTTGGTATTGATAATAGTATCCGGTGAAATCTGTGATTCCTAATTTATTTGTGCTATCTAGAGTTTGTTTCCAAGTTCCTCTTTCACCTTTTTCAAGAGCGACAGTTCCAACCACTTTGTCAGGGTCATTCTTGTCGTAGACGACGACCGAAACCTTATCAGCACTTGGTGACCAAAGGGTCAAATCAACTTGTTTTCCTTCTTCTTTGAGGTCAGCTCCAAGTTTGCCATCATAACTGTAAGTCTCATCTTTCAGACGCCAGCTTGTTTTGGTAGTGAATTGGTCGGAATTGTAGCTAACAGTATAAGGATGTTTTGTGTCCGAGAAATCTCCACTGTAGGTCACTTTCTTACCAGCTTCATCGATTGCAACATCGGTGATAGCTACTTTATTTCCTAGGTGATTAGTGATGTTGGAGTGTTTGAGGATATCCTCTTTTTTAGCACCGACTAGTGTTGAAAAACTACTTTCAATGCTAGAAGTTCCTACGTGTTGAGCTCCTGTCATACGGATATCATGGACATAGTATGGATTTGTGTAAATCGATTCGTCATCGTCTTTTAGGAAAATTTGGCTATGATTTTTTAAATCTGTGAACTTATAATCTTCTTTACGGATTTTCACATCGTCTCCTTGTTTGCTCTCATCTAGTAACAAAAATCCAAATTCTTTGGCGGCATCCTTAAGAGGAATGTCGATATAGCGACCATATTTGCCTGTAGCCGTAAAGTCTGTTCCGTCAGGCCATTGAGCGCTACTTGGATTTTTTACATCTCCCCAGTACCAGAGAGATTTCTTGTCATAGTTGCCGTCAGTGCGGTAATAGTTGACGCGAACAGTACCTGCAGGTTGTGGCTCGTAAGAGAAAACCTTGTAATCTTGGTCTAACCAAGCCTCGTTCATTTTTGGAACTAGTTTTTCGGCCGATTTATCGCCGGTTAGATTTTTTCCAGCTGTATTATTGATGAGGAAGCTAATTTTCTTGGCTTGTTCTCCCTTTAATTTGACATCTAGGTAGTAGCCGTAGTCATCTTTTTTGGCATCCTTAAAGGACAGGGCTCCGTTAGGCCAGTTTTCAGAAGGTTTTTCAACATCGTCCCAAGTCCATAGTCCTTGAGCATCCTTGTTTTCTTCAGGAAGTTTTTTGACGTGGATACGGAAGTAATTGTCTTCGATTGGCTCTTCTGCCTTAGTTTCAGTCGTTACTGGACTAGTAGAAGTAGTTGGTTCATTTGAACGATCTTGTCCGGTTTGTGGTGCTGAATCGGCTGGGCTTGCAACAGGAGTGGTTGGCTCTGTTGCAGGTTTTTCTTCTTTTTTCTCTAGGGAAGCGTTTGCATTGTCAGGTGAAGAAAAATCGCTTTCGTTCTTGCCAGCGATGTTTGTTGCATCAGTAAGAGGTTGGGCAAGGGCAGTAGTAGTTTCACTATTACTTGCGTTAGTGGTTGGTGTACTTTCGTTGGCTGAGATAGTTGGGGTAGCCAGAGCAAGTAGAACAAGACTTGCTCCAATAAGGACAGAACCAGTTCCATTTTTGAGGGAACGGATGCTGTAGACCATTTTTTTCTCAGTGTGAGATGGTGTTTTTCTCATAATGATTCTCCAATCAATAAATTTCTATATCAGTATAGCATGTAGTAAAACAATATGCAAGCGTTTTCTCGAAATTAAAACAAAAGAAAATCGCAACAGGTTTTCTGTTACGACTAAGCTAGTCTTTCTTTATGAATTTGTGAACCCAAAAGGTGGAGGTGGTGAAATAGTTCTACAGTAGAAAGATTCCGACTACAAATAATGGGTTTCGGACAGTTGGAAACAGGGAAGGTAGTGATAACAATATCGTGTGGAATTTGATTGAAGATTGAGGAAGAGATACTGGACTTTTCCCAAGAGTCAAACAGATAGAGATTGTTGCCGTAGTGGGAAAGGGTGTCAATTAGGTTTTGTGCGTGCTCACTATCTAGATGACTAATGACCAAAACACGAATTTTGGGAAGTTTTTGAAGTAATTGGACTAAAATGCGTTGTCCTTGGATAGAAAAGGCATAAACTAGCTCTTGTAGTTTACTTGGGTGACTCTCTAGACCAATCTCAGCTAGATACGTCTGAAATTTACTTTTACTTACTTCAAATAGTTTTGGAAATTCTTTTTGGTAATTGGTTAAAAGCAGAGACTTTTGCTTTTCAAGAGATTTGTTGCTAAGTGGGTGGAGAAAATCAGATTGGGCAGTGTAGTGGAGGAGCCAAATCAATTCTTCGCGATTTGCAATCTGTAGGTGAAATTCTTTAGATAATTCTTCTAAAATTTGACTCAATAAACGATAGGATTTTTGAATCTGATGAATGTCTCCTATCGCTTCATTACAAGGTTTATTTGTGATTTGAGGCGACTTTACTGGGGTTGAAAATAGCTGTTTCATTGTTTCCTTTGTAGGTTCAAAATGGAGTTTTTTAGCCAGCTTTTTGATCTCTTGTGCAAACTGCGGAATTTGCATGAGAGAGCTGTAGTGACTGGTTAAAAGTGGAGTAGGATTTTCAATAAAGTGTTTCCTTTTAAAACGCTCCAGATTGATAGCTAGGGTATATTTGATTTGCCGTAGACTGTTGAGGTTGAGTGAAATTTGTTGGGCCTTCAAAAATAGCTGAATCAAGTCAGTCAGACACTCTTCGGAAATAGAAGAGAAGGGCCAATCAAGAAAGCTGTAACTTTGGCTAAAGTAGTCCAGATAAAAGGCGCGAATGTCTTCTTCTGCTCCCTCCAAGACTAAAGGAGAAAGTTGGATGTTGATGCCATAGTGTTGTGGGAGGAGTCTGTTTAGACGATGGATGATTTCCTCAATCTGCTCTGGATTAGCTGAAAGTGCCTGACATATTTGGTCAAGTGATTGGTTGTCCTTGAAAAAAAGTTGGTTCAAAAAAGAGTAGGTTGCAGATTGTTCAAAGATAGCAATTTTAGGGTCTAAAGAGTTTCGGTCTTCAAACCGCAACTGAATACCTTCTTTTGTTGATCGAATAAGGAGGTTCGGAAACAATTGCTCTATGCTAGTCAGGCGTTCTTGCAATTCTTCTACTGACAGATTCAGATTTTTTGACAGAGATGAATCTTGTATCCAATCCTGGTGTTTGGTTAGTTCTTCCAGTAACATTAGCAAATTCTGTTCTGTTTCAGAAAGCAAAATATTCATAACAAACCTCCTTATATATTTATACATATATATTAAAAGAAAAACCAAGTAAAGTCAAGAAAAACGGGATAAGATAAAATAGGATAACTGTAATTTACTATATTCTTCGTAGATAATTGGGCTGAAAATGGACTTCGTAAATCAATAGTTGAATTCAATTTTTTATAGGAAAAAAATTCACCAAAAATCTATAGAATCCCTTGAAAAATCTAGCTAAATAGGGTATAATATGAGTAATCATTTGTCGTAGGTTTTGTCTGAAATATTGTCCAGACAAGGCTCACAGCAGTTAAATCTTCTGAAAAAGTCAGATTTAGCTGCTCTTTTTGTGCTTTTTTTCAGGATTTTGAGCACTTGTAACAAAGACTTAAAGATTCTGAAAATTTATCAAAGGGACACGGTGATAGGGGTTTTACAACCATATGACGATTAGAAAGCCTGATTGACAAGGCTTGGAACTTATTTACAAAGGAGAATCATCTTGGCAGGACATGACGTTCAATACGGGAAACATCGTACCCGTCGTAGTTTTTCAAGAATCAAAGAAGTTCTTGACTTACCAAATTTGATTGAAATTCAAACTGACTCATTCAAAGATTTCCTAGACCATGGTCTTAAGGAAGTGTTTGAAGATGTATTGCCAATTTCAAACTTCACAGATACGATGGAGTTGGAATTTGTTGGATATGAAATCAAGGAACCAAAATACACGCTAGAAGAAGCTCGTATCCACGATGCTAGCTACTCAGCACCAATTTTTGTAACCTTCCGCTTGATCAATAAAGAAACAGGCGAAATCAAGACCCAAGAAGTTTTCTTTGGTGATTTCCCAATCATGACAGAGATGGGTACTTTCATTATCAATGGTGGTGAACGTATCATCGTATCTCAGTTGGTCCGCTCACCAGGTGTTTACTTTAACGATAAAGTTGATAAAAATGGAAAAGTGGGGTACGGTTCAACTGTTATCCCTAACCGTGGAGCTTGGTTGGAACTTGAAAGCGACTCAAAAGACATCGCCTACACTCGTATCGACCGTACTCGTAAGATTCCATTTACAACCTTGGTTCGTGCGCTTGGTTTCTCAGGTGATGATGAAATCTTTGATATCTTTGGTGACAGCGAATTGGTTCGCAACACTGTTGAAAAAGATATCCACAAGAACCCAATGGATTCTCGTACAGACGAAGCTTTGAAAGAAATTTACGAACGCCTTCGTCCAGGTGAGCCTAAGACTGCTGAAAGCTCACGTAGCTTGCTTGTAGCTCGTTTCTTTGACCCACGTCGCTATGACTTGGCAGCAGTTGGTCGTTACAAGATTAACAAAAAACTCAATGTCAAAACACGCTTGCTCAACCAAACCATTGCGGAGCCATTGGTAGATCCTGAAACTGGAGAAATCTTGGTAGAAGCTGGTACAATCATGACTCGTAGCGTGATTGAAAGTATTGAAAGCCATTTGGATGGTGATTTGAACAAGATTGTTTACATTCCAAACGATGCAGCCGTTGTGACTGAGCCAGTTGTTCTTCAAAAATTCAAGGTTGTTGCACCAACTGATCCAGACCGCGTCGTAACAATCATTGGTAATGCTAATCCAGATGACAAGGTTCGTATCGTCACTCCTGCAGATATCCTTGCTGAGATGAGCTACTTCCTCAACTTGGCTGAAGGACTTGGCCGTGTTGATGATATCGACCACCTTGGGAACCGTCGTATCCGTGCGGTTGGTGAATTGCTTGCCAACCAAGTACGTCTTGGACTTTCTCGTATGGAACGTAATGTCCGTGAACGTATGTCTGTCCAGGACAACGAAGTCTTGACACCACAACAAATTATCAATATCCGTCCTGTAACAGCTGCGGTTAAAGAATTCTTTGGTTCATCACAGTTGTCACAGTTCATGGACCAACACAACCCACTTTCTGAGTTGTCTCACAAACGCCGTTTGTCAGCCTTAGGACCTGGTGGTTTGACACGTGACCGTGCTGGATATGAAGTACGTGACGTGCACTACACTCACTATGGCCGTATGTGTCCAATCGAGACACCTGAAGGACCTAACATCGGTTTGATCAATAACTTGTCATCTTACGGACACTTGAACAAATATGGTTTTGTTCAAACACCATACCGTAAGGTTGACCGTGAAACAGGCGTTGTTACGAACGAAATCGTTTGGTTGACAGCCGATGAAGAAGATGAATTTACTGTAGCACAGGCTAATTCTCGTCTGAATGAAGATGGAACATTTGCTGAGAAAGTTGTCATGGGACGTCACCAAGGGGTCAACCAAGAGTATCCAGCTAATGTTGTTGACTATATGGACGTATCACCAAAACAGGTAGTTGCTGTTGCGACAGCATGTATTCCTTTCTTGGAAAACGATGACTCCAACCGTGCCCTCATGGGAGCCAACATGCAACGTCAGGCTGTGCCATTGATCAATCCTCAGGCACCTTACGTTGGTACTGGTATGGAATACCAAGCAGCCCACGATTCAGGAGCTGCTGTGATTGCTCAGTATGATGGTAAAGTTACTTACGCAGATGCTGACAAGGTAGAAGTTCGTCGTGAAGATGGTTCATTGGACGTTTACCACATCCAAAAATTCCGTCGTTCAAACTCAGGTACTGCTTACAACCAACGCACTCTCGTAAAAGTTGGTGATGTCGTTGAAAAAGGCGATTTCATCGCTGACGGACCTTCTATGGAAAATGGAGAAATGGCGCTTGGACAAAACCCAATCGTTGCCTACATGACTTGGGAAGGTTACAACTTCGAGGATGCTGTTATCATGAGCGAACGCTTGGTGAAAGACGATGTCTACACATCTGTTCACCTTGAAGAATACGAATCAGAAACACGCGATACAAAGCTTGGGCCTGAAGAAATCACTCGTGAAATTCCAAACGTTGGTGAAGATGCTCTTAAAGACCTTGACGAAATGGGTATTATCCGTATCGGTGCTGAGGTTAAAGAAGGTGATATCCTTGTAGGTAAAGTAACACCTAAGGGTGAGAAAGACCTTTCAGCTGAAGAACGTCTCTTGCACGCTATCTTCGGAGATAAATCTCGTGAAGTGCGTGATACTTCTCTTCGTGTACCACACGGTGCCGATGGTGTCGTTCGTGATGTTAAGATCTTTACACGTGCAAATGGAGATGAGCTGCAATCAGGTGTTAATATGCTGGTTCGCGTCTACATCGCTCAAAAACGTAAGATCAAGGTCGGAGATAAGATGGCCGGACGTCACGGAAACAAAGGGGTTGTCTCTCGTATCGTTCCTGTAGAAGACATGCCTTACCTTCCAGATGGAACTCCAGTCGATATCATGTTGAACCCACTTGGGGTGCCATCACGTATGAATATCGGTCAGGTTATGGAGCTCCACCTTGGTATGGCGGCTCGTACTCTTGGAATCCACATCGCAACACCAGTCTTTGACGGAGCAAGTTCTGAAGACCTTTGGTCAACTGTTAAAGAAGCTGGTATGGATAGCGATGCCAAGACAATCCTTTACGATGGACGTACTGGTGAACCGTTTGATAACCGTGTTTCTGTCGGAGTCATGTACATGATCAAACTCCACCACATGGTTGACGATAAATTGCACGCGCGTTCAGTCGGACCATACTCAACCGTTACCCAACAACCACTCGGAGGTAAAGCTCAGTTTGGTGGACAACGTTTCGGTGAGATGGAGGTTTGGGCTCTTGAAGCCTACGGTGCCTCAAATGTCCTTCAAGAGATCTTGACTTACAAGTCTGACGATATTAACGGACGCTTGAAAGCTTATGAAGCTATTACAAAAGGAAAACCAATTCCAAAACCAGGTGTTCCAGAATCCTTCCGAGTTCTTGTGAAAGAATTGCAATCTCTTGGTCTTGACATGCGTGTCCTAGACGAAGATGACCAAGAAGTGGAACTTCGCGACTTGGATGAAGGAATGGACGAAGATGTCATCCACGTAGATGACCTTGAAAAAGCCCGTGAAAAAGCAGCCCAAGAGGCTAAAGCAGCCTTTGAAGCTGAAGAAGCTGAAAAAGCAACAAAAGCGGAAGCAACAGAAGAAGCTGCTGAACAAGAATAAGTAGCTCACTTAGAATAGAAAGGGAAGAAATAGTGGTTGATGTAAATCGTTTTAAAAGTATGCAAATCACCCTAGCTTCTCCAAGTAAAGTCCGTTCATGGTCTTATGGAGAAGTCAAAAAACCTGAAACAATCAATTACCGTACCTTGAAACCAGAACGTGAAGGACTCTTTGATGAAGTTATCTTTGGTCCTACAAAAGACTGGGAATGTGCTTGTGGTAAATACAAACGCATTCGTTACAGAGGGATTGTTTGTGACCGTTGTGGGGTTGAAGTAACGCGTACGAAAGTTCGTCGTGAGCGTATGGGACATATCGAATTGAAAGCTCCTGTCTCTCACATCTGGTACTTCAAGGGGATTCCAAGCCGTATGGGCTTGACCCTTGATATGAGCCCTCGTGCCCTCGAGGAAGTTATCTACTTTGCGGCTTATGTGGTGATTGATCCCAAGGATACACCACTTGAGCACAAGTCTATCATGACAGAGCGCGAATACCGTGAGCGCTTGCGTGAGTATGGTTATGGTTCATTCGTTGCCAAGATGGGTGCCGAAGCTATCCAAGACCTTTTGAAACAAGTAGATCTTGAAAAAGAAATTGCTGAACTCAAAGAAGAATTGAAAACAGCAACTGGACAAAAACGTGTTAAAGCCATCCGTCGTTTGGATGTTTTGGATGCCTTTTACAAGTCTGGAAACAAACCTGAATGGATGATTCTCAACATCCTTCCGGTTATTCCACCAGATCTTCGTCCAATGTTGCAGTTGGATGGTGGCCGTTTTGCCTCATCTGACTTGAACGACCTTTACCGCCGTGTTATCAACCGTAACAACCGTTTGGCTCGTTTGCTTGAGTTGAATGCACCAGGTATCATCGTTCAAAATGAGAAGCGTATGCTTCAAGAAGCGGTTGACGCTTTGATTGATAATGGTCGTCGTGGTCGTCCAATCACAGGACCAGGTAGCCGTCCACTGAAATCATTGAGCCACATGCTTAAAGGTAAACAAGGACGCTTCCGTCAAAACTTGCTCGGTAAACGTGTTGACTTCTCAGGACGTTCCGTTATCGCCGTTGGTCCAACTCTTAAGATGTACCAATGTGGTGTGCCACGTGAAATGGCGATCGAACTCTTTAAACCATTCGTGATGCGTGAAATCGTTGCCCGTGATATCGTGCAAAACGTCAAAGCGGCTAAACGCTTGGTGGAACGCGGAGATGAGCGTATCTGGGATATCCTTGAAGAAGTGATCAAAGAACACCCAGTGCTTTTGAACCGCGCACCGACCCTTCACCGTTTGGGTATCCAAGCTTTCGAGCCAGTCTTGATTGATGGTAAGGCCCTTCGCTTGCACCCACTTGTCTGTGAAGCCTACAATGCCGACTTTGACGGGGACCAAATGGCCATCCACGTCCCGCTTTCAGAAGAAGCCCAAGCAGAAGCTCGTATCTTGATGCTCGCTGCTGAGCACATCTTGAACCCGAAAGATGGTAAACCAGTTGTTACTCCATCTCAGGACATGGTTTTGGGTAACTACTACTTGACCATGGAAGAAGCTGGTCGTGAAGGTGAAGGAATGGTCTTCAAAGACCGTGACGAAGCGGTTATGGCTTACCGTAATGGTTATGTTCACCTTCACTCACGTGTTGGTATCGCAACAGACAGCCTCAACAAGCCTTGGACAGAAGAGCAAAAACACAAGGTCTTGCTTACAACAGTTGGTAAAATCCTCTTCAACGACATCATGCCAGAGGGTCTACCATACTTGCAAGAACCAAACAATGCCAACTTGACAGAAGGCGTTCCAGCTAAATATTTCTTGCCACTTGGTGGAGATATTAAGGAAGCTATCAGCAAACTTGAACTAAACCCTCCATTCAAGAAGAAAAACCTTGGGAATATCATCGCTGAAATCTTCAAACGTTTCCGTACGACAGAAACTTCTGCCCTACTTGACCGCATGAAGAACCTCGGTTACCACCACTCAACTCTTGCAGGATTGACAGTGGGTATTGCCGATATCCCAGTCGTTGATGACAAGGCTGAAATCATTGAAGAATCACACAAACGTGTAGAACAAATCACAAAACAATTCCGTCGTGGTATGATCACAGACGACGAGCGTTACAATGCCGTTACAGCTGAATGGCGTGCTGCCCGTGAAAAACTAGAGAAACGTTTGATTGCCAACCAAGATCCTAAGAACCCAATCGTTATGATGATGGATTCTGGAGCCCGTGGTAACATCTCAAACTTCTCACAGCTTGCCGGTATGCGTGGTTTGATGGCGGCTCCGAACGGACGTATCATGGAATTGCCAATCCTTTCAAACTTCCGCGAAGGTTTGTCAGTACTCGAAATGTTCTTCTCAACTCACGGTGCGCGTAAAGGTATGACCGATACGGCCCTTAAGACAGCCGACTCAGGTTACTTGACTCGTCGTTTGGTTGACGTTGCCCAAGATGTTATCATCCGTGAGGACGACTGTGGAACTGACCGTGGTCTCTTGATCCGTTCTATCGCGGAAGGAAAAGAGATGATCGAGTCTCTGGAAGAACGTCTCAACGGTCGTTACACTAAGAAAACTGTTAAACATCCAGAAACTGGTGCAGTTATCATCGGTCCAAATGAGTTGATTACAGAAGACAAGGCGCGTGAAATTGTCAACGCTGGTGTGGAAGAAGTAACTATCCGTTCCGTATTTACATGTAATACTCGTCACGGTGTCTGCCGTCACTGTTATGGTATCAACTTGGCGACTGGTGATGCGGTTGAAGTTGGTGAAGCAGTTGGTACAATCGCTGCCCAATCTATCGGGGAACCTGGTACACAGCTTACAATGCGTACCTTCCACACGGGTGGGGTTGCCTCAAATACCGATATCACTCAGGGTCTTCCTCGTGTCCAAGAAATCTTTGAAGCCCGCAATCCTAAAGGGGAAGCGGTTATCACAGAGGTTAAAGGACAAGTTACAGCTATCGAAGAAGATGCATCAACTCGTACCAAGAAAGTCTTTGTTAAAGGTGAAACTGGCGAAGGCGAATATGTTGTTCCATTTACAGCTCGTATGCGTGTCGAAGTTGGTGACCAAGTAGCGCGTGGTGCTGCTCTTACAGAAGGTTCTATCCAACCAAAACGTCTCCTTGCAGTCCGTGATGTCTTGTCAGTAGAAACTTACCTTCTCGGTGAAGTACAAAAAGTTTACCGTAGCCAAGGGGTAGAAATCGGTGACAAACACATCGAGGTAATGGTTCGTCAAATGATCCGTAAAGTCCGTGTCATGGATCCAGGAGATACAGACCTTCTCATGGGTACCCTTATGGATATCAATGACTTTACAGATGCTAACAAAGATGTCCTTATCGCAGGTGGAGTTCCAGCGACAGGTCGCCCAGTCCTTATGGGAATTACCAAAGCCTCACTTGAAACAAATAGTTTCTTGTCAGCGGCTTCCTTCCAGGAAACAACTCGTGTCCTTACGGATGCGGCTATCCGTGGTAAGAAAGACCATCTCCTTGGACTGAAAGAAAATGTTATCATCGGTAAGATCATCCCAGCAGGTACTGGTATGGCCCGTTACCGTAACCTTGAACCACATGCTGTCAACGAAGAAGAATACCTTAATCCTCCAGTAGAGGAAGAAGGAAATGAAGAAACAACAGAAGTAGTTGTGGATACTGCCGTTGAAACTGTGGAAGAAACAGTAGAATAAGAGAGAATGAGAGAGCCTTCGGGTTCTCTTTCTCTTTTCTGAAAACTTTCTCAATTTTTCCATGAAATGTGGTAAAATAAAAGAAAGAAGCTGACAAAGGAGACGGGTATGGAACAAACATTTTTTATCATTAAACCAGATGGTGTAAAAAGAGGACTAGTAGGTGAAGTGTTAAAACGCATCGAACAACGTGGATTTACAATCGAAAAATTGGAGTTGCGTTCACAGGTTTCAGAAGAGTTGATTGACCAGCACTATCAGGACTTGGTTGGTCAAAGTTTTTACCCACCGATTCGTGAATTTATGACTTCAGGACCGGTTCTTGTAGGTGTCATTTCAGGTCCCAAAGTTATCGAAACTTGGCGGACTATGATGGGTGCGACTCGTCCAGAAGAAGCTTTACCAGGAACGATTCGAGGTGATTTTGCAAAAGCTGCTGGAGAAAATGAGGTTATCCAAAATGTTGTACATGGTTCAGATTCAGAAGAGTCAGCTAAGCGAGAAATTGCTCTTTGGTTTTAAGAGTGGATTGGCTCAATCAATTGGTTAAAAGCTCATTTGAATAGAAAGTATAGTCAATTAGTTTAAGACATGACGCATGATATCAAATTTTTTAGTTTTTGATATGGTGCGTTTTTTTGATTATGTGATTATTAGTCCGTCTCGCTCCGCTAGGTGCGAGACAAAAAAATCACCCGCTATGCGGGTGCGCGTCGAAGGTTATACCAAAAAAACTCCAAACGCGATACAATAAAGGTGTTCAAGCCAATTGTAAAGCGAAA
>NZ_JUQO01000110.1 GCF_001074635.1 Streptococcus mitis | reverse complement strand
GTCAAACCAAGAATAGCATGTCCTTTTTCAACTTCCAAATAGTGGGCAATCTTTTCTTTAGCAAGACGAGCATAGATGGTCTGCTGTGATTTGCCGATACGATAGCCATGTTTTTGCAAGGTTTGGAAGAAATGACTGGTGATTTCTTCTTTTTTAAAGTCCTTAATGAATTTCTCAGGAATAGAAGCAACTTCATAAACCAGAGGAACTTGGTCGGCATAGCGTACCCGCTCCATTCGGATAATATTCTCTGTTGGAGAAATTCCTAGCTTGGCTACTTCTTGTTCATTGGGAATGGTTTTTCTGTAAGAAATGAGCTGGCTAGAGGGGACTTTGCCCTGGGACTTAACAATTTCAGTAAAACTGGTTGTCCCTCGCATCTTTTCTTGTACTCGAGTACTGGAAACAAAGGTGCCGCTTCCTACACGACGCTCTAAAACGCCTTCTTCGACTAATAGAGATACAGCTTGGCGAAGGGTCATGCGACTGACTGCAAACTGCTCTGCTAAATCTCGTTCACTGGGAAGTCTCTCACCAATGGCCCAACGATGTTCGTCAATATCCTTTTTAATCTGATCATGAATTTTCATATAAGCAGGTAGCATATTTTTCACTTCATTTCTATCTTTTCTCTATTGTACCTCAATAAACTAGAAAAAGTCAATCTTCGCCTTGTTTATACTCTTCGAAAATCTCTTCAAACCACGTCAGCGTCGCCTTGGATTATATATGTGACTGACTTTGTCAGTCTTATCTACAACCTCAAAGCAGTGCTTTGAGCAGCCTGCGGCTAGCTT
>NZ_JUQO01000109.1 GCF_001074635.1 Streptococcus mitis | reverse complement strand
AAAAAGAAAGTAAGAAGAAAACCCTTGCAGATACAAGGGTTCAGATTCGTAAATTAGCTGCAACGGTCAATAATACATTCATAAACAGTTTGAAGATTCATTATTTCATTTGATTATAAATCTATGTCACTAGAACGATTTTCATTTATACAAAAATCATCTTTAATCAACAAAGTTAATTCTTTTGAACTCACAGCTTCACTTTGGTTAAGTCGGACAGCTTGATTCATTATTAAATCTTCATATAGATTTCGAACAAAGCGACCGTTAGAAAAATTGGTGAGATTACTTTCTAACTTTTCATTAAAATAATTTAATAATACTTCTTTCAGCTTGTCATCTGTATGGTAGTCGTCTTTTCTTGCTAATGTTTCAAAAATATCTAACAATTCTGTAGAAGAATAATTTTCAAAATTAATAAAATAATTAAATCGAGATTTCAAACCAGGATTTGATTCAAAGAAATGGTTCATTGGTTCGGTATAACCAGCTACAATAACAATTAAATCATCTCGTGCATCTTCTAAGGCCTTTGTAAGTTCTGTTAAACATTCTCGACCATATGAATCAGTATTTTCATTTTCAGTAATACTATACGCCTCATCAATAAAGAGAACTCCACCTTTCGCCTTTTCTATGATATCTTTAACTTTCAGTGCAGTTTGTCCTTGGTAACCTGCAATTAAATCTGTTCTGGAGACTTCCATAAAATGTCCTTTGGATAAAAGTCCCAATTGGTAGTACATTCTTCCAATAATTCTAGCAACAGTTGTTTTTCCTGTTCCTGGATTTCCCATAAAAGCCATGTGTAAAGTTCTTTTAGGAATATTTAAGCCAGACTCTTTCCTTTTTGACTGAACTTTTTGATAAATAATTAAACGATTAACTTCTTTTTTTACCTTCTCTAAACCTACTAACTGATTTAGTTCCACCAAAAGGTCGTCTAAAGACGATTTCTTTTGGTGACTCAACTCTTTTTCTAAAGTATCAAATAGATAAGTATATCCAAGGAAACTAGCTAGATTATCAGATAAATCTTTTAATAAAGGTGTAAGCTTGTTTCGTTTGTTAATTTGCTGTAATAAAAAAATAGATTTATATAATTCTGCTACTGATTTTGTATCAGTATGATTTTTTATAATATTATTTACTTTATCCAGATAATTATTTTCTTTTCCAAAATAGAGGTCTAATTTCTTTGCGCTACAAATTAATTTATCTCGAGAAGTTGACATATCTTACCTCAATAACATGAAAAGCAAGGCAATCACTAACATACCAATAGAAATTCCAGAAACAACAAAGACTATTAGGAGGCGATTTGAAATAAATTGAATTTGTTGTTTACTTTCGTTCAATTCTCTCCTAAGTTGCTCAATTTCTCCAGTATTTGAAACTGGTTCTGAAGGAAGAGTACTTGCGAATTGTTCTAGATTTACAAGTCTATCATTGAATTTAGAAAGTATTACCTCATGTTTTTCGATAGAGTTTTTGCTATTTTCTTCGTTAAATTTCTCTTTAAATTGCTTAAGAGCTACTAGAGTTGCTTTTTGTTTCTCAATGGTTTTATCAATACGTACTTGTTCTTTTAATATTTTTTTATTTGTATGATCAATTGCTGCTACAGAAGAAAGAATTGCTTGAATATGACCTTTATCAAGAGCTTCTAAAGCTTTATAAACTTGACCAAATTCTTCAATAAGTGTTTGTTGATTATCATAAAATTTTGAAATGTAATTTTGAGTTTGTTCAACTAAAGTATTAAACTCTTTACCAGTAACCCCATGTTCAGCAAATTCAAAACCAAAGAAGTCTTCATGAGTTCTAACTGTATCAAAATACAATTCATCTTGACTTTGTTCAGCAAACTCTTTCAGATGCTCTTTCGCTTCATCGAAATCATGTTTTCTAATGTTTATTTCAATTGTTTCTTGTTCTTGCTCTTGCTCAAATACTTCTTCTTCCATATTTATCTCCCTAATCTAATAATTCTTGTAATAAACTATCAATCTCATCAAAGTCACTTTTATCGTCTCTTGTAGATTCTGTAAAAATATCTGATAACTTTTCTTTCATTATTGAAGCAGCCATATCATGTCTTTCCTTAATAGTATTGATAACAGAATCTTTTTCTACTTGAAGCTTTATGCTCTTTACATCTAGTAATTGATCTTTGATTACTAACACTTCATTATTTTGATCAATTTTCTTAGAACTTAATTCAGTAATCTGTTTATTGACAATTTGCTGATCAATCATTTTTAATACGAAAGCGCCAATAATTCCTGATAAAGTTGCTCCCATAAATGTTCCAATGACGCTACCGATTGTTCCCAAAAGTGGTATTGAAATAGCCAAAACTGGAAAACTTGCTGTGAGGGATGCTCCTAAAGCTTCCCCAACTACAATTGCACCTGTAGCTGTTAAACCCGCAACAATAATTTTTCCAACCTCTAACATCATAATATCAAGGCTTTTATCTTTATTTTCAGGATTCTTTATATAATCTATTGCTTCTTTCAAAGATTTCCAACCTTGGTGTATAAATGTCCAAGCTTTAAGAACTGTATTAATTACAGGTCCAACTATTGCAGACGCAATCATTGTAACTACAGATTTACCGACATTTAATACATGATTTGCTAAGTTATTTACAAAAGATATGATAGCCTCTTTTATTTTATCAATAAAAGTCGATAAGTTTCTTTCTGTATCTTTTAGCCAAGAGATAAATTTAGAAATCAATTCTCGCAAAAATTCTGATAATAACTGTAAAAGCGCTGCTTTCAAAGCTTTTCCGGAAATTTTTAATGCCTCATCGCGTCGTGATTTTTTACCTGATTTTATAGCAGTATCTTTATTTTCTTGTTTCCTTTTTTGAAGTTCTTCCCTAGCCTCTCGGTCATCTTTTTCTAACTGTTTTCTATCAATATTAAATCGCTCTTCAGGCTTTAATCCATCTCTTTCTGAATTCAAAAATTCAGTCATAGTTTTATCGCCCTTGGACATATTAGCAGATGCATCTAAATCATGTAGATTTTTAGAACTATTAGCAAACTCTTTAACTTGTTCTTTTGAGAAAAATGTTGCCATTTCAACATCATTTAATTGTTCCTTTATAGAAACCGTATGGTCTTTATGAACTGCTCCTGAACCTTTGTCTCTACCTTTATCAAAGAAATCACGAGCATCACTTTTAAGAACTCTTTCGCCATCTTTATTAGTAGTAAAGTTATCTTGCCATTTAGCATATCTTTCTTGATAATTAACATCTCTATTATGGGTTGCAAATTTACCTTTTTCAAAGTTTTCAGCAGTTTGTATATGTGCTTCTTTTCGTAAATCTAGGGTTTGTCCGTTGTTCTCTTTAATAAACTCATCACCAATTTGGGCAGCAAGTTGAAGTTGCACTTGCTCCCAGACTATATTCTCAATAGATTCTTGAAGGTATTCATTATTTTGTAATTTTTCCCTATCTAAATCAATTTTTTCTATATCTTTAATAAGATCTTTGAGATTATTTTCTAGAGAATTTTCTAAATTAAGCAATTCGTCGTATTCAATCTCAATATTTGATGATCGTAATGCGAGTAACTCATTCTCATTAGCCATAATACATTTCCTGTCAAATTATTTTTATACGCTTATTATACCATTTAGGCATAGATTCTGACAAGATGAAAAAAAAGCCTTGTCTTTTATAAAACAAAGCTTATTTCATTATTTACCTCACCAAAACCAGCCTTCATTATCGTCAATGGCTTGGGCTTCTTTGCGTTTGCGTGGGCCTGTTCCATACATTTCTGCTTCAATTTCTTCCTTGGTAGGCATGATAGAAGCTAGGATGATATAGATAATCACGCCAAGGCCAAAGTTTGCGACTGTAAAAATGGCAAACAGGAAACGAACAAGGGTAACATCAAAGTTCCACTTATCTGACAGACCTGCCAGAACTCCTGAAATCATGCGATTTCGTCTCATTTTATAAAATTTACTGTTCATGATTTTTCCTCTTTCTGCTAGGTTAGACATAGTATATCACGGGTAGGCTCGGCTTTCATCAGTCCTCAGGCTGATTTATTAGTAGCAATTTACCTCGACAAAGTCCACAGCGATAGCGTTTGGTATCAATCCTACGCTTGCGATGATACCTTTGCTGGCAGGATTGACAACGATAAAGTTTGAGTGGTTTAGAGTGGCTATTTGTCAAGGAGGGCACAAAGCGTAATCCATCCACTGCTTTCAACAGTTCCTTAAAATCCCGATCCTTGTGTTGATAGCCCTTCCCTTGAAAATAGAGGTGATAATGACAGAGTTCATGGCGGACAATTTTCCTAAAAACATCCAGACCGAGTTCCTGATAAACCTTGGGATTAAAATCCAAATGCCCATCTTTGGGGAAAAATCGCCCACCTGTCGAACGTAGACGCCTATTCCACTGAACATGATGGATAAAAGGTTTGCCGAAGTCTTCTAGTGAAACCTGCTTAACGTAATCAGTCAGTTTCATTTGGAGCGAGGATCGACAGATTGACTTTTTCACGTTCAGTATCGATTTTCTTAACCCAAACCGTTACCAAATCTCCGACTGACACTACTTGGCTAGGATGTTTGATAAATTTGCGACTCATATGGGAAATGTGAATCAAGCCGTCTTCGTGAATTCCAATGTCAACGAAGGCACCAAAGTCAACTACATTACGCACCACACCCTCTAGCTTCTGGCCTACCACTAGATCTTTGATATCTAGGACATCTTGGCGAAGCACAGGTGCATCAAAGGAATCACGGAAATCTCGACCTGGTTTGAGAAGGTCTGCAATGATATCTTTAAGAGTTTCTGGTCCAAGGTCTAGCTCTTGCGCCATTTCCTTGACTGAAAGCGACTTGAGTTTGCCTTGGGCTTCTTCGTTTAGTTCTTTAATATCTAAACGTTTGAAGAGTTCCTTAACGGCAACGTAATTTTCTGGGTGAACTCCTGTATTATCAAGGATGTTGCTACTTTCAGGGATACGAAGGAAACCAGCTGCCTGTTCAAAAGCCTTAGCACCCAGACGAGGAACTTTCTTGATTTGGGCGCGTGAAGTGATTTTTCCCTCTTCCTCACGGTATTTGACGATATTTTCAGAAATGGTTTTATTGAGTCCAGCTACGTGTGAAAGAAGAGCTGGGCTGGCCGTATTAATATTAACACCGACTTGGTTCACCACGGTATCCACGACAAAGTCCAAACTTTCAGACAATTTCTTCTGGCTGACATCGTGCTGGTACTGACCGACACCAATTGACTTAGGATCGATTTTGACCAATTCAGCAAGGGGGTCCTGCAAACGACGGGCGATAGAGATGGCAGAACGCTTTTCAACGGTTAAGTCTGGGAACTCCTGACGAGCAAGTTCGCTAGCAGAATAGACAGAAGCACCACTTTCATTGACAATGACATAACTAACCTCAGGAAAATCTTTAAGAACTTCCGCCACAAAAGCTTCACTTTCACGACTGGCCGTTCCATTTCCGATAGCAATAATTTCCACGCCATACTGACCAATCAAGTCTGCCAGATCTTTCTTGGATTCTTCGATTTGACGAGCCGATGCTGGTTTGACAGGATAAATGACCTGAGTTGTCAGCATTTTTCCTGTTGCATCCACGACAGCTAGCTTGGCACCTGTACGAAAGGCAGGGTCAAATCCAAGAACCACGCGCCCTTTCAGCGGAGCAACCAAGAGGAGATTGCGCAGATTGTCAGAAAAGAGTTGGATAGCTCCTTCTTCTGCTTTCTCAGTTAGTTCTGTCCGAATACGACGCTCGATAGCAGGCAAGACTTTTTTCTTAACTGACTGTTGAACAACTTCATCTATATAGGTATTTTTGACCTTGAAACGAGCAGCAAAGAAGGCAAGAATACGGTCCGTTGCATGTTCAAATCCGACCTTCAAGACACCTAGCTTCTCCCCACGATTGAGGGCTAAGGTACGATAGCCTTGCATATTTCCAACCGTCTCTGAAAAATCATAATAAATCTGAAAAACCTGCTTTTCATCAAGACTTTCATCCTTGACTTGAGAAGTGAGTTTAGAGTGTCTCAGTACCTCCTGATAAGTCATGGAACGCAAGGTCACATCTTCCGACAAGGCTTCGACCAAGATATCAACTGCACCAGACAAGGCTTCCTTACCAGTCGCAAATCCTTCACAGACAAACTTTTCAGCCTCTTTTTCTAAATCAGCTACATTCTGCAAAATCAAGCGAGCAAGTGGGAAGAGTCCGGCTTCACGAGCAATGGTTGCCTTGGTCCGACGCTTTTCCTTGTATGGAAGATAGAGCTCTTCTACGTCTGCTAATTTTTCGGCAGCTAAGATAGCTTCTTCCAACTCCTTGGTCAGCTTGCCTTGCTCTTGAATCTTAGCTAAAACAGCTTCCTTACGGTCGTTGAGATTGGTCAGACTTTTATCCAAGTCAATAATGGCCTTAATTGCCACCTCATCCAGACTACCAGTC
This sequence comes from Streptococcus mitis, assembly GCF_001074635.1. Lineage (GTDB taxonomy): Bacteria > Bacillota > Bacilli > Lactobacillales > Streptococcaceae > Streptococcus > Streptococcus mitis_E. The sequence continues at coordinate 412 of NZ_JUQO01000109.1, read as the reverse complement.
ATGTCCTTGCGATAACGCGCGATAAAGGGAATAGTCGCCCCTTCAGCTGTCAAACTTAGAACGGTATCAATTTGCTTTAGCGTCACTCCCAAATCCTGGGAGATTTTTTCATATTTTTTATCCATGAATCTATTATACCACAAGCTATACGTTTCAAATTAGCTCTTACAGTATTTAAAAACATAAGTTGGGAAATAAATTTACTTCATTTCAATATTCTATTCATTGAGAAGGTTGCAATTTAATTCTAATAGTTTACAAAAGGACTAGTGATTAATTTCACTGTTTTTATTTTTGACAATAATGCGCCACTATTCTCCCACTCTATTCTTCAAGAAAACGTTTTTTTGAAGAATAGGATTTAGACTTCTGTTTATAATCGTCCAAAATGCGTGTTTTTGAGAAATAAAAA
>NZ_JUQO01000108.1 GCF_001074635.1 Streptococcus mitis | reverse complement strand
ATGCTCAGAAATTTTATTTTTTAAAAATAAAAACCTTACTAAAGATGTAATTAAGGATAATTATCAATAATTGTGCAAGAACTGTTTCGATTGCATTTACTTTATCAAGATTCCCATTTACGAACTGACCAATAATATTAGGAAACTGAGTTACAAAGATAAAAGTTAAAAACAAGTCTAAAAGAAAAGTAGAAAGGCGGGCAAGAAAAAATTTCACTAAACGTCTTGGCCAATTCTGCCTAGCTTGCTTAAAGACAAGCTTATCATTTGTGATAAAGGCAAATAGGATACCAATCATATTTGCTAGGGCAGTAGCAAGAAGTTCCTGATGACTTAGTTGATAAATGACTAATCGTGAGAGAATCGAAACTAGAGTTGTTGCAAGGCCAAAGAAGAGATAGGCTAAGATTTCATTGTTAAAAAATTTTTGAATAGGAATTTTCATGGTTTAAGTATAGCATAAAGCAGGCTATTGTGCTATACTAGTAAGGTTGATTGAATCAACCCTTGGTGCTTAGCTTCTTTCACCAAGCATATTACACGCGGATAACCCGCTAAAGGAGAAAAGATGAAAAAATTAACTATTCGTGATGTTGCAGATATTGCAATCGTTGCTGCTATCTATGTCGTTTTGACTGTCACACCGCCTCTAAATGCCATCAGCTATGGTGCTTATCAGTTTCGTATTTCAGAAATGATGAACTTTATGGCTTTTTACAATCCTAAGTACATCATCGGAGTTACCATCGGTTGTATGATTGCTAATTTCTTTAGCTTCGGACTGCTAGATGTCTTTGTTGGTGGTGGATCAACATTAGTATTCCTCAGTCTAGGTGTTTGCCTTTTTGCAAAATACAGCAAAGATTACCTCTTTAATGGATTAATTCGAAAAGATCATTTCTTCTTTTCAATCCTCTTTTCAATTTCCATGTTTACTATTGCTGCAGAGTTGAATATCATAGCGCAATTACCATTTTTCCTTACTTGGTTCACAACAGGAATTGGTGAATTTGCCTCATTAATTATTGGAGCGATTATCATTGGTAAAATTGGTCGCCGAATCGATTTAAGCAAATAGAAGAAGATAAGCTAGGTAGCTCTTACCTGGCTTTTTCCTATGGAAAATTTCTAAGGAAACCTTGACAAAATTTTCTGATTATAGTATACTTTTCAAGTAAGCTGATTTAGCTCAGTTGGCAGAGCGCATCCATGGTAAGGATGAGGTCGCCGGTTCAATCCCGGCAATTAGCATGAAATAAACAGAAAAGCCCTTGATTTACAAGGTTTTTTGTTATGTTTGCCCCAAATTTTTCAAAGATATTTCTATTCAGCTGTGTAAATAAACCTAATACTCAATGAAAATCAAAGAGCAAACTAGGAAGCTAGCCGCAGGTTGCTC
>NZ_JUQO01000013.1 GCF_001074635.1 Streptococcus mitis | reverse complement strand
GGAGGACAGGAAAATGTTTAGTCAACTACGTATGCGAGAAGAACAGGCATTGTTAGCACAGGACTATGCCTTGGAACAAGCTGAAGAAAAAGGCTTAAAGCGTGGTCTTGAACGTGGAAAACTTTTTGTCTTCTTAGACATGGTTCGCCAACATGTTTTAACTTCTGAATTTGCGAGTGAGCAATTAGGCATGACCGTGGCTGAGTTTGAGGAGCTATTGAAAGACCATCATAAATAAGACCTA
>NZ_JUQO01000107.1 GCF_001074635.1 Streptococcus mitis | reverse complement strand
TACAGCCTGCGGCTAGTTTCCTAGTTTGCTCTTTGATTTTCATTGAGTATAAAACTCATGATGTTTATGATATTCCTAGTAGACATTTGTACACTTTTTTTATATAATAAAACTAAACCATATTGGTTGAGTTTTGAAATATGGCTTCAAGCATCGATTAGTCTTTCTAAGGGAGATAATGTCCATTAAAGTATCATAATAGGAGGTGAAGTATGTATCAGCCAGAAAAATTAAAGGCTCGGAGGAAAGAGTTAAAACTGACACAGAAGGAAATTGCAGAGCAACTTGGGATTAGTTTCCAGGCTTACTCAGCTTGGGAACGTGGAATCAAAGAACCGTCTAAGGAGAAGGTGTTTCAGCTAGAGAATATTTTAAAAGTACCAAAAGGATATTTTACTCAGATCGAGATTGTCCGTCTCTACCATAGCCTCTCCAAGCAAGGTCAGGAGAAGGTTGTTCTCTATGCTCGCAACCTATCTCAAGAGGAGAAAGTCCAGAAAGTGGCTCCTATGCCAGAGCGCCTCTACGAGTATTGTGTTTATGAACGCATGTCAGCAGGGATTGGGGCTTCGGTCTACGATGATCAGAATTTTGATACGGTTTACTTTAATGAGGAGTTGGCTCATGATTTTGCGTCATGGGTGTCTGGGGACTCCATGGAACCTAAATACCAAAATGGCTCAGTAGCTCTGATTCGAGAGACAGGATTTGACTATGATGGGGCGGTTTATGCAGTGGTTTGCAACAACCAGACCTATATCAAACGGGTCTATCGAGAGGAGAATGGATTGCGTCTGGTCTCTATCAATCCTAAATACAAGGATATTTTCATCTCCTATGAGGAAGATCCTCGGATTGTGGGGATTATCGTTGGGAACTTTGTACCGATGGAGGGATAGCCAATGGGCTACTTTGATTATTCCAGAGAGCCCAAAAGTGACATTGCCTTTGTCGATATGAAATCCTTTTATGCCAGTGTTGAGTGCGTGAAAAGGGGCTTACATCCGCTGAAAACCTCGCTTTGTGTCATGAGTCGCGCGGATAATTCCACTGGTCTTATCCTAGCCTCCTCTCCCCTGTTTAAGAAGATTTTTGGCAAGTCAAATGTTGGTCGGGCCTATGAGTTGCCTTTTGATATCAAGACCCGCAAATTTTCCTACTATAATGCTAGAAAGCAGGGGTTGCCTACTGATTCAGACTATGTTCGCTACATCGAAGATTGGGCTCAAGTGACCTTGATTGTGCCACCCAGGATGGATGAGTACATAGCGGTCAATATGGAAATTCAGCGAATCTTTCAAAACTATGGCAGTCCAGATGATATTTATCCCTACTCTATCGATGAGGGCTTTATTGACCTGACTAGCTCGCTCAACTATTTCATCCCAGATAAGAGTCTCTCTCGCAAAGACAAGCTGGATATGCTTTCTGCTCGTATTCAGAGGGATATTTGGAGGCAGACAGGGATCTACTCTACAGTAGGTATGTCAAATGCCAATCCTTTACTGGCCAAGTTGGCTCTGGATAATGAGGCTAAGCACACTCCGACCATGAGGGCCAACTGGTCTTACCAGGATGTGGAAGAGAAGGTCTGGTCCATTCCCAAGATGACCGACTTTTGGGGAATTGGCAGGCGGATGGAGAAACGCTTGCATGCTCTGGGGATTTTTTCCATCAAGGAATTGGCAATCAGCAATCCCGACCAGTTAAAGAAAGCTCTGGGTCAGGCTGGCCTGCGTTTGTGGTTTCATGCTAACGGAATTGATGAGAGCAATGTTCATAAGCCCTATAAAACCAAATCCAAGGGTTTGGGAAATTCTCAAATCTTGCCTAGAGACTACGTGAAGCTACGGGATATTGAAATTATTCTCCGGGAAATGGCTGAGCAGGTAGCTATTAGATTGAGAAAGTCTGGAAAGAAAACAACCCTTGTCTCTATCTATGTCGGTTTCTCTAAACAGGAGGTTAGGTCGTCTATTCACACACAAATGAAGGTCGAACCTACCAATAATACAGCTGTCTTAACGGATTATGTTTTGAAGCTATTTCATGACAAATACACTTCTGGAGCAGTCAGAAGTGTCGGAGTAAACTATTCAGGCTTTGTAGACGAGTCCTTTGGTTTGATATCTCTCTTTGATGATGTTGACAAGTTAGAAAAAGAAGAAAGGCTCCAGACGGCCATTGACTCCATTCGGGAACAATTTGGTTTCACTTCCCTTTTAAGAGCAAATGCACTGGAAGAAGCCTCTAGGAGTCTTGCTAGAAGCAAGCTGATTGGGGGACATTCTGCTGGAGGATTAGATGGATTAAAATGATTGATCGTTCTTATTTACCTTTTCAATCTGCGCGAGATTATCAAGATCCAGGTATGCAGAAGTGGATGGGGTTTTACCTTTCAGAACATACTAGTTCGCTTAGTGAAGAAAAAAGCCGTGTTGATTTTTCTACGGATTTGACTCCAGATGAGAAGTTGCACTTGCTTTCTCAGCTTTATGTTGGCCAACTTAGGGGAAGTTTTGTGCTAAAGGAAAAGAAGCAGAAAACCACTATCATCGGTGTGGTGAGAGAGTTATCGCCTCAGACTCTATCTATTAGGACAAACGAGGGATATAGGTTGATAGAGGTTGCAGATATCCTCGAAATTCGACTGTGGGAGGAGGGAGTTTATGACTAGAAAAGAGCTGTATGAAAACAAACTGCAGATGGATTATTTTTCAGATAACTATATTCATTTTGAAGAGGATTTTCAAAAATACTCTGCCATGAACGTACCCTTGACTTTCTTGATTGATGACATCCTACGAACCATGGCGATGAATCAGAAAAACTACTTTGTCTTAAACAAGGAAAATGCCAAGGATGGACGGAAGCATCGCTTTTATTTTAGGGTGGTAACGGAAAAAGCGTGTCCTAGAAATCGGACCTATACATACTCAGGAGTCAAGAATAGCAGTCAGTAGTGGCTTGTCTGCTATGAATGTATCATTTTTACAACACTTCATGGTTCACATCATGGGGTGTTTTTCTATTTAAGTCAAAGCCCATCAAAAAATCTCACTATTCATCAGGCTAAAGGAAACCTAATCATAGTGAGATTGTGAATTATAGTAGTTTTTGTATTGCCTCTTCAATTTGTTTTGGGTCTGTTTTGGAAGAGAAGCGTTCAAAGACCTGCCCATCACGACCGATGAGAAATTTAGCGAAATTCCATTCGATTCGTTTTCCCAGTGGGTCAGATTTTTGTTCTTTCAACCAAACATAGAGAGGATCTGCTTCCTTACCGTTGACCTTTATCTTGGCAAAACGTGGGAAGGTGGTCTGATAATGTAGGCTACAGAAGGTGTTGATTTCCTCTGCGCTACCTGGTGCTTGTCCCATAAACTGATTGCAAGGGAAGTCTAAAATCTCAAAACCTTGTTTTTCATAGCGGTCATAGAGTTCTTGGAGTCCTTGGTACTGGGGCGTTAAACCACATCCAGTAGCAGTGTTGACAACCAAGAGAACCTTACCACGATAGGTCTCTAGTGGAGTTTCTTGATGGTCTTGGTTCAAGACTGAAAAATCGTATAGTGAAGTCATTGCTTGCTTTTCTCCTTCTGATTGGTATTTTTAGGAGTTTTCTCCTCCTGTAATGATAGAAATCCGTAGGTCAGGGTTCCAAAAATGCTACCGATAATCAGGCCATACATCAGAAGAGGAACACTTTTATCGAATTGTATGAGCAACTTACCAAAATCTGAAAAGGACATCTGCTGAACGAAGACTTTATGAAAGATGAGTAGGGTAAAGAGGCCAATCTGAAGACCGATAAACACAACCCAGCTTCGAAATTTGATTTGGGCTTTGCTGTAGGTTTTGAGGATGATTTCTGACTTGTCATCTTTTTCCAGATGGAGTTCTTTGACAGCTCTTTGAGTTTTTAAGGTAATGAAAAAAATGAGTCCAGAGTAAATGTAGGGCATGGCATAGCGAACGGCTTCTATGAAGCGTCCAAATAATAGATAAAACAAGAAGAGAATGAAGGAAGAGTAAAAGATTTGGACCATGGAACGGGCACAAGCCTTGTAGATAATCTCTTGCCGACATTCATCAAAAGGGCCTTGAATATGAAAGAGATTTCGGAGTAGGCGAGTGGTTAAGTCTTCTTTTTTCATGCTGGTAACCTCCTAAATGAGCGGTTTTACTGACTTTCTTTTACGAATTGATAGAGATAATAAAGATAAATGATAGAAGAAAGGCTAGCGATAGTCAGCAGTAAATAATAATTCCAATTGCCTGAGACGAGCATCAGTTGTGGAAAAGATAGAATCATAAAGTATAGTGCTAAGTTAAGTGTGCGCGTTTTTGGGGAGTCAATCTTTAGATAAGTCAGTACTTTGTTAAGTGCTAGAATAAAGACTAGCACGAGGAATGTCTCGTCGATTGGCAAGTTCCCTGAAATGATGATGAAGATGAGCAGAGAACTGAACAAAAGATGATAGGTAAGTAAAGTTACTAGTGATTTCATAGGGCACCTCCTAATCCTGGTCTTTTTTAGCTCTTGCAATACGAAGTGAGTCAACAGTATGCATCATCACTCCGAAAAAGAAAGCTCCCAGTATAGTTTTAAAAATATGTTTTGTATTTAGAAGAGAAGTGATAAAATTTGGATTTTCACTTGTTAGGGTATCAATGAGTGGAATTATAAAAAATATCACTGTTCCATAAATCGAACCTGCTTTCAGACCAGGATAACGTAACTGTTTCTTTTCTTTTTTCATAGTTTCCTCCTAATCCTCATCTTGATCTTTCTTAGTTTTTGCAATGCGACGGGAGATGAGGAACTGTATGCTCGCTCCGAAGAAGATAGAACCGAGAATGCTTGATACACCATTTCTTATAGTGAGAAGAGAATGAAAATAGTCCTGACCTTCACCTATGAGTATACTGAGAAGAGGAGTTATAAAAAACATCCATAGACCAAAGAACAAACCTGCTTTAAGACCTGGGTAGTGTAGTTGCTTACTTTCTTTCTCACTCAGCATATCTGGATCAATAGCTGTAATCCCTGTTTTTTTCATTTGGTAGGTGACATAGCCAGCAACGATGAGGGCAATCACTAAAATCAGAGGAGGATAGATTAGAGCCACTTCTTGAGGGTATTTATAGGCCAGAAGGAGTGGAATAAGATTTCCGAAAATCATCAGATAAAAGAGGACGATAAAGACTTGGTTCCCAATACTATCGGCCTCACGCCGTTTGTATTCGTCAAGGGGACCAGAAATACCGTATGTGCGCTTGATCAGTTTTTCAGTGAAGGTTTCTTTTTTCATAAGTTGGCTCCTTTTTTAAAAATCATCCTCCCAAAAGAGACTGTTGAGGTCAGTTTGGAGGCTGCGGGCGAGATTGAGACAGAGTTCCAGGGTTGGATTGTACTTGTCGTTTTCAATCATATTGATGGTTTGTCTCGAGACACCGATATCCTTGGCGAGTTCGAGCTGGGAAATGCCCAGTTCCTTGCGAAATTCTTTCACACGATTCATCTGGTCTCCTTTCTGATTTGTGTCGTATATATTTGACTACATTATATTCTTCTATAGAGTGAATGTCAAGCATATTTGACATATTTCTTAAAGAAATCTTACTTGTTTTTGCCCTATTTGTCTGACTAGTGCAAGCTAGTCAGATTTGTGGTAAAATAGATAAGATATGACAAAAGAATTTCATCATGTAACGGTCTTACTCCACGAAACGGTTGATATGCTCGACGTAAAGCCTGACGGTATCTACGTTGATGCGACCTTGGGTGGAGCGGGCCATAGCGAATATTTATTAAGTAAATTAAGTGAAAAAGGCCATCTCTATGCCTTTGACCAGGACCAGAATGCCATTGACAACGCGCAAAAACGCTTGGCACCCTATATCGAAAAAGAGATGGTAACCTTTATCAAGGATAACTTCCGTCATTTACAGGCACGTTTGCGCGAAGCTGGTGTTCAGGAAATTGATGGAATTTGTTATGACTTAGGAGTGTCTAGTCCTCAATTAGACCAGCGTGAGCGTGGTTTTTCTTATAAAAAGGATGCACCACTGGACATGCGGATGAATCAGGATGCTAGTTTGACAGCCTATGAAGTGGTGAATCACTATGACTATCATGACTTGGTTCGTATTTTCTTCAAGTATGGCGAGGATAAATTCTCTAAACAGATTGCGCGTAAGATTGAACAAGCTCGGGAAGTCAAGCCAATCGAGACAACGACTGAGTTGGCAGAGATTATCAAGTCGGCTAAACCTGCCAAGGAGCTCAAGAAGAAGGGCCATCCTGCCAAGCAGATTTTCCAGGCTATTCGAATTGAAGTCAATGATGAACTGGGAGCAGCAGATGAATCTATCCAGCAGGCTATGGAGATGTTGGCTCTGGATGGTAGAATTTCAGTGATTACCTTTCATTCACTAGAAGACCGCTTGACCAAGCAATTGTTCAAGGAATCTTCAACAGTGGAAGTTCCAAAAGGCTTGCCCTTCATCCCAGATGATCTCAAGCCCAAGATGGAATTGGTATCCCGTAAGCCAATCTTGCCAAGTGCAGAAGAATTAGAAGCCAATAACCGCTCGCACTCAGCTAAGTTGCGCGTGGCCAGAAAAATTCACAAGTAAGAGGAAAAAATGGTAGATAAAAAAGAAACAACCAGTCAATTCTTGCAGAATCGTATAAAAAAATTCTCCCGTGTGGAGAAGGCTTTTTATCTTTCCATTGCGTTTACAGCTCTCGTTTTGGCGCTGAGTATTATCTTTATGCAGACTCGACTCCTACAAGTACAGAATGATCTGACAAAAATCAATGCGCAGATAGAGGAGAAGAAGACAGAGCTCGATGATGCCAAACAAGAGGTAAATGAATTGTTGAGGGCAGAACGCTTGAAAGAAATCGCAAATTCTAAGGACTTAAAATTGAATAACGAGAATATTCGATCAGCGGAGTAAGATATGAAGTGGACAAAAAGAATAACCCGATTTGCGATTAGAAACCGTAAATCTCCAGCGGAAAACCGTAAAATAGTTGGAAAGTACATCAGCTTGTTAGCTGTCGTACTTTTCGCTGTCTTTTTGGTCAATTTTGCTGTTATTATCGGGAGTGGTAGTAAATTTGGAACGGATCTAGTAAAAGAGGCTAAGAAAGTTCACCAAATAACTCGTACAGTCCCTGCCAAACGTGGGACTATTTATGACCGTAATGGAGTTCCGATTGCTGAGGACGCAACTTCCTATAATGTATATGCTGTTATTGATAAAAAATACAAATCAGCAACGGGTAAAATTCTTTATGTAGAAGATGCCCAGTTTAATAAGGTAGCAGAGGTTTTCCATAAGTATCTGGATATGGACGAGGCTTATGTTAAAGAACAATTGTCTCAACCGAATCTGACCCAAGTTTCTTTTGGTGCAAAAGGGAATGGAATTACCTATGCCAATATGATGGCTATTAAAAAGGATTTGAAAGACGCTAGTGTTGAAGGAATTGACTTTACAACTAGCCCTAACAGAAGCTATCCAAATGGACAATTCGCTTCTAGTTTTATTGGTTTAGCTCAACTCCATGAAAATGAAGATGGAAGTAAGAGTTTGCTGGGAACTTCTGGGATGGAGAGTTCCTTGAATAGTATTCTTGCAGGGAAAGATGGTATTATTACTTATGAAAAGGATCGTCTGGGTAATATTGTACCCGGAACGGAACAAGTTTCCCAACAAACGGTAGATGGCAAGGATGTGTATACAACGATTTCCAGCACCCTTCAGTCCTTCATGGAGACCCAGATGAATGCCTTTCAAGAAAAAGTAAAAGGCAAGTATATGACGGCTACCTTGGTTAGTGCTAAAACGGGGGAAATTCTTGCAACAACGCAACGGCCGACCTTTGATGCAGATACTAAGGAAGGATTGACCAAGGACTTTGTTTGGCGTGATATCCTCTATCAAAGTAACTATGAGCCAGGGTCAACCATGAAGGTCATGACGCTCGCTGCTGCTATTGACAATAACACTTTCCCAGGAGGAGAAGTTTTCAATAGTAGTGAGTTAAAAGTAGCAGATGTTACTATTCGAGATTGGGACGTCAATGAAGGATTGACTGGTGGCAGAATGATGACCTTTTCTCAAGGGTTCGCTCTCTCAAGTAACGTTGGGATGACCCTTCTTGAGCAAAAGATGGGAGATGCTACCTGGCTTGATTATCTAAATCGCTTTAAATTTGGTGTTCCGACTCGTTTTGGCTTGACGGATGAATATGCAGGCCAACTTCCAGCTGACAATATCGTAAATATTGCTCAGAGTTCATTTGGACAAGGGATTTCAGTGACCCAGACGCAAATGATTCGTGCCTTCACAGCTATTGCCAATGATGGAGTTATGCTAGAACCTAAATTTATCAGTGCCTTGTATGACCCAAATGACCAATCTGTTCGGAAATCTCAAAAAGAGATTGTAGGAAATCCTGTTTCCAAAGATGCAGCCAGTCTAACTCGAACCAACATGGTTTTGGTAGGAACAGATCCAGTTTATGGAACCATGCATAACCACAGCACAGGCAAGCCAACTGTAACTGTTCCTGGTCAAAATGTTGCCCTCAAGTCCGGTACAGCCCAGATTGCCGATGAGAAAAATGGAGGTTACTTAGTTGGTACGACCAATTACATTTTTTCGGCTGTATCGATGAACCCTGCTGAAAATCCTGATTTTATCCTCTATGTGACGGTTCAACAGCCTGAGCATTATTCAGGTATCCAGTTGGGAGAATTTGCCAATCCTATCTTGGAAAGAGCGGTGGCTATGAAAGATTCCCTTAACCTGCAATCTACCGCTAAAACGTTAGATCAGGTAACCAATCAAAGCGCTTATGCCATGCCTAGCATCAAGGATATTTCACCCGGTGATTTGGCGGAAGCCTTACGTCGCAATATTGTGCAACCAATCGTTGTAGGAACAGGAACAAAGATTAAAGAATCATCTGTAGAAGAAGGGACAGATCTTGCACCTAACCAGCAAGTTCTCCTCTTATCTGATAAAGCAGAGGAAGTTCCAGATATGTATGGTTGGACAAAAGCAACCGCAGAAGCTTTTTCTAAGTGGTTAAATATAGAACTCGTATTTGAAGGTTCAGGCTCTACTGTGCAAAAGCAAGATGTTCGTGCTAATACAGCTATCAAAAACATTAAAAAAATTAAATTAACTTTAGGAGACTAATATGTTTATTTCCATCAGTGCTGGAATTGTGACATTTTTACTAACTTTAGTAGGAATTCCAGCCTTTATCCAATTTTATAGAAAGGCGCAAATTACAGGCCAGCAGATGCATGAGGATGTCAAACAGCATCAGGCAAAAGCTGGGACGCCAACTATGGGGGGACTTGTTTTCCTCATTGCTGCAGTTGTAGTGAGTTTCCTTCTTGCTCTTTTTTCAAAACAATTGACCAATAATGTGGGAATGATTTTGTTCATCTTGGTCCTTTATGGACTTGTCGGATTTTTAGATGACTTTCTCAAGGTCTTTCGTAAAATCAATGAGGGGCTGAATCCTAAGCAGAAATTGGCTCTTCAGCTTTTAGGTGGGGTCGTCTTCTACCTTTTCTATGAGCGCGGTGGAGATATGCTTTCTGTCTTTGGTTACCAAGTGCATCTAGGGATTTTCTATATTGTCTTCGCTCTTTTCTGGCTAGTCGGTTTTTCAAACGCAGTAAACTTGACAGACGGTATTGACGGTTTAGCTAGTATTTCCGTTGTGATTAGTTTGTCTGCCTATGGAGTTATTGCCTATGTCCAAGGTCAGATGGATATTCTTCTAGTGATTCTTTCCATGGTTGGTGGTTTGCTTGGTTTCTTTGTCTTTAACCATAAGCCTGCTAAAGTCTTTATGGGAGATGTGGGAAGTTTGGCTCTCGGTGGAATGCTGGCAGCTATTTCAATGGCTCTCCACCAAGAATGGACTCTCTTGATTATCGGAATTGTTTATGTCTTTGAAACAACCTCAGTCATGATGCAAGTAAGTTATTTCAAACTGACAGGTGGTAAACGTATTTTCCGTATGACGCCTGTGCATCACCATTTTGAACTTGGAGGATTTTCTGGTAAAGGAAATCCTTGGAGCGAGTGGAAGGTTGACTTCTTCTTTTGGGGAGTGGGGCTTCTAGCAAGTCTCCTGACCCTAGCAATTTTATATTTGATGTAAGAATGGCACCCTGATGTTTCAGGGTGTTTTTGCTTTTTAAAAAATATTGGTCAATCAAAGTCAAAATCCTTGACCTTTTCTGACTAATGTAGTATATTATGAACGTAAGGTAAATGAAAGCCTTACTCGAACGCTTATACTCAATGAAAATCAACGAGCAAACTAGGAAGTGCTCAAAACACTGTTTTGAGGTTACAGATAGAACTGACGTGGTTTGAAGAGATTTTCGAAGAGTATAAAAAACATTGGTCAATCAAAGTCAAAACCCTTGACCTTTTCTGACCAATGTAGTATATTATGAACGTAAGGTAAATGAAAGCCTTACTCGAACACTTATACTCAATGAAAATCAACGAGCAAACTAGGAAGCTAGACGCAGGTTGCTCAAAACACTGTTTTGAGGTTGCAGATAGAGCTGACGTGGTTTGAAGAGATTTTCGAAGAGTATTATTTAAAGTAAAATAGAAAGAGGTGGGGTCTATGTTTAATCTAGAAATCTTCAGAAGTAAAGATAGTCTACTCCTGCTTGAAAAAGAAAAACCAGAAATAGTATGTAGAGTAGCGATTTAGCTAATCTAAATTTTTTAAAACAAAGGTCAAAGATAGTCAATATCAGTGATAATAAATAACAAAAAGAGGTACAGAGTATGAACAACAACTTTAATAATTTTAACAACATGGATGATTTATTTAACCAATTGATGGGTGGTATGCGAGGATATAGTTCTGAAAATCGTCGCTACTTGATTAATGGACGTGAAGTCACACCTGAGGAATTTGCTCACTATCGTGCAACGGGTCAATTGCCAGGAAATGTAGAAGTTGATGGCCGAATGCCACAACAGGCTTCAAGTATGAAACAAGACGGTGTCCTTGCTAAACTAGGTCGAAACTTGACAGCAGAAGCTCGCGAGGGCAAGTTGGATCCTGTTATCGGACGAAACAAGGAAATTCAAGAAACGTCTGAAATTCTTTCACGCCGTACCAAGAACAATCCTGTTTTGGTCGGAGATGCAGGTGTTGGTAAGACAGCGGTTGTTGAAGGGCTAGCACAAGCGATTGTGAACGGAGATGTCCCAGCCGCTATTAAGAACAAGGAAATTATTTCAATTGACATCTCAGGTCTTGAGGCTGGTACTCAATACCGTGGTAGCTTTGAAGAAAACGTGCAAAACTTAGTCAATGAAGTGAAAGAAGCAGGGAATATTATTCTCTTCTTTGATGAAATTCACCAAATCCTCGGTGCTGGTAGCACTGGTGGAGATAGTGGATCTAAGGGACTTGCAGACATTCTTAAGCCAGCCCTCTCTCGTGGAGAATTGACAGTGATTGGGGCAACGACTCAAGATGAATACCGTAACACCATCTTGAAGAATGCAGCTCTTGCTCGTCGTTTCAACGAAGTCAAGGTCAATGCTCCTTCAGCAGAGGATACTTTTAAAATCCTTCAAGGAATTCGTGATCTCTATCAACAACACCACAATGTCATTTTGCCAGACGAGGTCTTGAAAGCAGCAGTGGATTATTCTGTTCAATACATTCCTCAACGTAGCTTGCCAGATAAGGCTATCGACCTTGTGGACGTAACGGCAGCCCACTTGGCAGCTCAGCATCCTGTAACAGATGTGCATGCTGTTGAACGTGAAATAGAGGCAGAAAAAGACAAGCAAGAAAAAGCTGTTGAGGCAGAAGATTTTGAGGCGGCTCTAAACTATAAAACACGCATCGCAGAATTGGAAAAGAAAATCGAAAACCACACAGAAGATATGAAAGTGACTGCAAGTGTCAACGATGTGGCTGAGTCTGTAGAACGAATGACGGGTATTCCAGTGTCACAAATGGGAGCATCAGATATCGAACGTTTGAAAGATATGGCTCATCGCTTGCAAGATAAGGTAATCGGCCAAGATAAGGCAGTTGAAGCTGTAGCCCGTGCCATCCGTCGTAACCGTGCTGGTTTTGATGAAGGTAATCGCCCAATCGGTAGCTTCCTCTTTGTAGGACCCACTGGGGTTGGTAAGACGGAACTTGCTAAACAATTGGCACTGGATATGTTTGGAACCAAGGATGCGATCATCCGTTTGGATATGTCTGAATACAGTGATCGAACAGCCGTTTCTAAGCTAATTGGTACAACAGCAGGATATGTGGGTTATGATGACAATAGCAATACCTTAACAGAACGTGTTCGTCGCAATCCATACTCTATCATTCTCTTGGATGAAATTGAAAAAGCTGATCCTCAAGTCATTACCCTTCTCCTCCAAGTTTTGGATGATGGTCGTTTGACAGATGGTCAAGGGAATACAGTAAACTTTAAAAACACTGTCATTATTGCGACTTCAAATGCTGGATTTGGCTATGAAGCCAACTTGACAGAAGATGCGGATAAACCAGAGTTGATGGACCGTTTGAAACCATTCTTCCGTCCAGAATTCCTCAACCGCTTTAATGCAGTTATCGAGTTCTCACACTTGACGAAGGAAGATCTTTCTAAGATTGTGGACTTGATGTTGGCTGAAGTCAACCAAACCTTGGCTAAGAAAGACATTGATTTGGTAGTCAGTCAAGTGGCTAAGGACTATATTACAGAAGAAGGCTATGATGAAGTCATGGGTGTTCGTCCGCTCCGTCGTGTGGTTGAACAAGAAATTCGGGATAAGGTGACAGACTTCCACTTGGATCACCTAGATGCCAAACATTTGGAAGCAGACATGGAAGATGGCATTTTAGTTATTCGTGAAAAAGCCTAAGACAAAATTTTGAGAATAAAAAGAAGAGACTGGATAAAAGATTTTGGATTTTATACTCAATAAAAACAAAATAAGAATTAGAGAGTGACTCCATTATAGAAATTTCAATTTTTGAGAATAATGGGCATAAATAGATAAAACAAAAAAGCGAATAAAACAGAATTCTGATTTTCAGAAAACTAGTTTATTCGTTTTTTTATTTACGCTTATCTATCTTGGCTTAATTCAAGTATTTCCATCACCTTATGAACAATCATCTTATGCTGTGGGTGTTTCTGAATCTTCAATAACAGTTCCATCATTTCTGTATCTTGTGGCACAGAATGTAGAATATCTCCCATAGCTTTAACCTCTGTGATAAGTCTCGCTATTTATCTTATAGGTTAAGGGGACATATTTTTATTTACTTTAGTTAAAAATAATTTAAAAAAGATTAACTAAAGTATATTTATTTGTGGTATAATTAGGGTAGTGTTTAACAATATTTTAAACATAAATATAAAACAGGAGGCTTTTTATGAATAAAAAGAAAATATTGGGAGTTATATTATTGTCTATTCTTTTTGTGTTGGCTGGTTGTAGCAAGAAAGAATTAAGTAAAATTGAAATGCTTGAGGGAAGCTATAATACAGATTTAGGACTTATAACCATAGATAAAGATAAAAAACTAGTTGGTTTTGAGGGGGTTGGTTATATACGTTTCAAAGAAGATGTTGATAAAATGAAAAAGGAAAGTCTATCAGACTATTTTGGTGCTGGTGCTACTAAAAATGAATTAAAAGAAAATGAAGCTGTTGTTGAAATTTCCAAGTCATCTAATGAAAAATCTGTTTATGAAATATCATGGTCTGATAGTGATAAGACAAAAAAAGTTGACACCATAACTATAAATAATACCTTTAAAAAAACTTCTAAATCCGCTTTTACAGAACACGTTTATAAAAAGTATTCAGGAGTTAGAATACAAAATAAATAATGTTAGTACAGTTAGGAAAGGCTAAGAGGTTATTTCAATTTCTTTTAGTAGTGATGTTCTTGTTTTTGCTGTCAGGCTGTAGAAGTTCTCTAAACCGTATTGAAATTGGAGATGAAATCTATTTTTGGACTGTAGAACAGAATTTAGATACTGAAGAATTTGAATCTGTTAAGGTTACAGGGATAGTCTCACAGGTAGTTGAATATGAAGATTATTATATAGTGAGACTACAAGGAGATATAAGACCTTACCAGATAGATAAAGACAAATTTCACTGATAAAAGGTAAAGTATGAATAAAGGAAAAATTTTAAAGATAACTGAAAACACAGTGTACATAGGTTATGAAGATGGAAGTTTAAAGGAAATTTCCATTGAATCTTGTGATTTTGAGCCTAGAATGGGTGATTATGTAGAAGTTTATGGTGATATTGCTATAAAAGTTGAAGGTAGTAATGAAAGTAGCCCAGTTAAAAAGCATAAATCTAGAAAAAGTAAGATAAAACCTCTTTTAATAGCTCTTGTAGTTATTGTTTTGTCGGTTAGTGCATATTTTATAATTAATAAAGTAATTACATCACAGAATATCTCTAGTTCCTCTAAGTCCTCTATGTCTTCATCTAAGAATAGTTCTAGCTCTTCATCTCAAGAAAGTAGCTCTAGTTCCACAAAATCTAGAACTATTCCGTCAGTAGAATATAAAGATGTAGATATGGATAAAACAAAATATAAGCCATTAACTAGCTATGATGAATGGGTTCATGATGAGCTTCCTCGTTATATGAAAATACGAATTAGAGGAGAAGTTGGTCAAGTTGCTGATGACCCAGGTGGTATTATAGTAAGGTTGATTTTAACTGAACTGGGTGAAAATTATGGTAAAATAGTTTCTATTCTTATTCCTACTAAATATATATCTAGAACTATAGTATATGGCGATACATTAACATTTTACGGAGAGACTAATGGTACAGGAAATTATCAGTATCAGGAGGGCTTTATCACATTACCTATTATGATTGCTTACATGTATGAAAATTAGGAGAGATTATGAATACATATAAAGTTATTAAAATCGAAGGAACTCTAATCTATTTAGGTAAAGATGACGGAACTTTGCTAAAAGTTGAACAGACTTCTTTTAATTTTGTACCACAACTAGGGGATATAGTAGAGGTATATCAATCTGAAGGAACCTATATCATAACTAAAAAGTCTAGTGAAGTTCCCACAGAACAGAAAAAAGAAGAAAAAGGATTTCTGACAGTTAGAAATATTAAGCTTTATGCATGGCTTGGAGTTTTTGCTATATTGGTATGGCACCCTGTTTTTGCTGTTATCCCTTCAGTAATGTATCGCCTTCTAAAAGAAAAAGGAGAGAAAGATAGTGCTACTTTGATATTAGGAGCAACAATATTTGCTATACTCCTATCAATAATCGTTAGAGTACTTCTAACGTTCTGATAAGAGGTAACACGTTTTTTAAGAAAATAGATAAGCACTGGATACTCAGATTCAGTGCTTTCTTTTTTTGTTTTTTAATCGACCTCTTCAACAAAGAAAAAACATTCTAAAATTACAATCTATACCTCATTCCTTATCTGAATAACGTAACAGTCTACGATTGGATAGATTTAGGATAAATTACACTTTAGGTGCTTTTTATTTTACACTATCTATCTTGGCTTAATTCAAGTATTTCCATCACCTTATGAACAATCCTCTTATGTTGAGGGTGTTTTTGAATCTTCAATAACAGTTCCATCATCTCAGTATCTTGTGGCACAGAATAAGGTAAGAAAAAATCACTCAATGAAACTTCTAAAGCATCAACAATCTTCACAAAAGTTTCCAAAGAGATATTTCTGTGACTATTCTCTATTTGACTGATATAAGGAACACTTAGATTTGTTCTTTCTGCTAATTCTTGCTGTGTAATCTTCTTTGAAACTCGTAAGTCTCGTATCTGATTACTTATATTTTCTAATATATCATCCATTCCTTCACCCTCTATGTTAAATCTACTATCTATCTTATAGATTAAACAATCAGGTTTACATTCTCTATGATTTAATATTTGTCAAAAACATATTCTATTGTTAAAGTTTGTGTGATATAATTATAACTATTAGGAAATATTTCTTTTATTTCATTAAATAAAGTTAAATATCAGGAGGTTATATATGCTTAAAAAGTTTAAGGAATTGAGCAAAGAACAAAAGATTATAGGTAGTATTGTACTATTGCTTATCCTCATTTTGTTCTTCACACTATTAACTAGCGGTAGCACTAAACACTCACAAGTTAAAACTAAGGCTAATGATTCTGTCAAACAGTCTTCACAAGTTAAACAGTCTAGTTCTTCTTCCTCTACTTCATCATCCAGCTCTTCTTCCAGCACATCTACTACAAGCTCTAGCTCAACTGAAGATAGTATAATAGATACGACAGCCGAAGAGATTAGAGACATGGAGAATGATGGCAGATTAAAGACTGGTCAACTATACCGCTTCACAGCAGAACTAACACGCCAAAAGTTTTGGGAAGCATACGTAGGACACTTTAAAGCTCTGGATACATACCATACTATTTGGGTAAAAGCTAGTAATGCTCCTATGACTGGTGTACAAGTACAAATTAAGAAATCTATGATTGAGGGATGGCAAGAAGGAGCAATCGTTACTTTCACAATCAAAATCATGGAAGACTCTGAAAAATTTCAATTCTGGGTTGCTACTGATGCCACACTTATCACGACTCCCACAGAAGAATAGCACACAGAAAATGTAACACAAGAAATTGATACACAGGCAATACTAAAAGGCAACTTCTCTAGTATAGCTGCTACTTGGAGGAATGAGTTAGGACATGAAATAGTGTTTAATAAGACTGGTTTAGTAAAAGGAGGACAGATAAATAGGGGAGGAATATCAACTGATGGAGTTATAGGATTTGATGTAAGGAGTGGGCCTACAGGTTACGGAATAGATATTTATCCAATTGGTATTACTATAAAGTGGGTTGATTCTGATTTAAGCAAAAATAGAATCATAGGTGGACAAAATGCTCCAGATAAATTCGAACAAGTTTTTTATAAAACAGACTAAATCAAAATTAATCTTGATTGAAAATAATGGCATAAAAGAGGATTAGATGAAGTGGTTTAGATTTGTTTAGTTCCTATTTAGAAAATCTTCCTACAATAAAACGCATAATATCAAGATTTTTAACACTTGATACTATGCGTTTTTCTGGTTTTGAAGCCTTTTTTGCCTAGCCTCTTTTTTACGTTTAAATCACATGACGCTCAAAGGCATCATCTGAAATCCCTTGTTCTAGAATAAGTTTTGCCCATTCTTTAGCAGAAAAGAGGCTGTGATCCTTGTAGTTACCGCAAGATTCGATGGTTGTTCCAGGGACATCTTCCCAAGTAGTAGTCTCAGCGATTTCCTTGAGCGAATCCTTGATAACAGCTGCGATTTCAGCACTGGTGTGGCGCCCCCACATAATCATATGGAAGCCTGTACGGCAACCAAATGGTGAACAGTCAATCATGCCGTCGATGCGGGTACGGATGAGTTTAGCCAATAGGTGCTCGATAGTGTGAAGGCCAGCAGTAGGGATCGAGTCTTCATTTGGTTGTACCAAGCGAATATCATAATTGGAGATGATGTCTCCTTTTGGCCCTGTTTCTTCCCCAATCAAGCGGACATAGGGTGCTTTAACAATAGTGTGGTCAAGTTCAAAACTTTCAACAATAACTTCTTTTGACATGGTAAATCCTTTCAGTTTTCTCTTTTCATTATAACATAAAGCCGGCTCTTGAGACAGAGAGAAAACCTCTCCGAGAGTGGAGAGGTTCAAATCTTTACTTACGATACAAGCGGTCGTATTGGTAGTAAGGGTCAAAGGTTACGTTGATACCCAGTTTACGAAGGACATTCTTGTCTTCATCAGTCAAGATGATGGTTGAGTGGGCTTCGCTTCCTTTGAGGTTGCCAAGCTCTTCCATAGCATGAGCGGCATCAGGATTTTCTGTAGCTGTAATGGCAAGAGCAATCAGAATTTCATTAGAATGAAGGCGTGGATTGCGACTACCGAGATGATCGATTTTAAGACCTTGGATCGGTTTGACAACTTCGGGCTCGATTAATTTTACTTCTTTAGCGATGTCAGCTGATTTCTTGATGGCGTTGATAAGAGCAGCGGCTGTTGGGCCGAAGAGCTCTGAGTTCTTACCAGTGACAATTTCCCCACTTGGCAATTCAAGAGCTAGGGCTGGTCCGCCAGTTTTTTCTGCCTTTTGACGCGCAACAACAGCAACCTTACGGTCTGCAGGTGTGATGCCGAGGTCGTTCATAAGCAACTCAATTTTCTTGACGGCAGCTTCGCCAACTTTTTCGGCTTTAAAATCAAGAACAGTCTGATAGTAGCGACGGATGATTTCTTGTTTAGAGGCTTCAATAGCCGCTTCATTGTCTGTAATAGCGAAACCAACCATGTTGACACCCATATCTGTCGGAGAAGCGTATGGAGATTTACCAAGGATACGTTCTAACATGCGCTTGAGCACTGGGAAAATCTCGATATCACGGTTGTAGTTGACAGTGGTTTCTCCGTAGGTTTGGAGATGGAAGGGGTCAATCATGTTGACATCATCAAGGTCAGCTGTGGCAGCCTCGTAGGCCAAATTGACTGGATGATGAAGGGGAAGATTCCAAACTGGGAAGGTTTCAAATTTAGCGTAGCCAGACTTGATACCATTGATTTGGTCGTGGTACATATTGGACATACAAGTTGCCAATTTTCCAGAACCAGGTCCAGGAGCGGTTACGACGATCAAGTTGCGACTAGTTTTGATGTAGTCATTTTTTCCCATGCCTTCTGGAGAAATGATGTGATCCATATCCGTCGGATATCCTTTGATTGGATAATGAAGATAAGAATCAATTCCGTTTTTCTCAAGTTGATTGCGGAAGGCATCTGCAGCGGGTTGGCCAGCGTACTGTGTAATGACCACTGAGCCAACAAAAATCCCTAATTCATTGAATTTATCAATCAAACGAAGAACTTCTTGGTCATAAGAAATGCCCAAGTCACCACGTGCTTTGGAATGCTCGATATTGCTAGCATTAATAGCAATCACAACCTCAACCTGCTCTTTCAATTCTTGTAAGAGCTTGATTTTATTGTCAGGCTCATAACCAGGAAGGACACGAGCGGCGTGGAAATCTTCTAACATTTTGCCACCAAACTCCAAGTAGAGCTTGCCGTCAAATTGATTAATGCGCTCCAAGATATGGTCGCGTTGAAGATTCAAATATTGTTCAGAACTAAAAGCTTGTTTTTTCATTTTTTTACCTCTGACCTCTATTATAATAAAAAATTGGAAGTTAGGAAACTATGGAGTTAAAAAAGGAATCAAAAAGATTAGGCAAGCGCTTGCATAAAACTCTGAAAAGCGCTATCATAGACTATAGATTATTAAAATAATGAGGTAAGAAGATGCAAGAAAAATGGTGGCATAATGCCGTAGTCTATCAAGTCTATCCTAAGAGCTTTATGGATAGCAACGGAGATGGAATTGGGGATTTGCCAGGAATTACCAGTAAGTTAGACTATCTAGCTAAGTTAGGGATTACAGCGATATGGCTTTCTCCCGTTTATGACAGCCCGATGGATGATAATGGATATGATATTGCTGATTATCAAGCGATTGCAGCTATTTTCGGAACTATGGAGGATATGGACCAACTGATTGCGGAAGCTAAGAAGCGTGACATTCGTATCATCATGGACTTGGTGGTCAATCATACCTCAGATGAACATGCTTGGTTTGTCGAGGCCTGTGAAAATCCTGACAGTCCTGAGCGAGACTACTATATCTGGCGCGATGAGTCCAACGACCTAGATTCTATCTTTAGCGGATCTGCTTGGGAATACGATGAAAAGTCAGGTCAATACTATCTCCACTTTTTCAGTAAGAAACAGCCCGATCTCAACTGGGAAAATGAAAAGCTTCGCCAGAAAATTTATGAGATGATGAACTTCTGGATTGATAAAGGCATCGGTGGTTTCCGTATGGATGTTATTGACATGATTGGGAAAATTCCTGACGAGAAAGTAGTCAATAATGGTCCTATGCTCCACCCTTATCTCAAGGAGATGAATCAGGCGACCTTTGGAGATCAGGATCTCTTGACAGTAGGGGAGACTTGGGGAGCAACTCCAGAGATTGCCAAACTCTACTCTGATCCAAAGGGCCAAGAATTGTCTATGGTCTTCCAGTTTGAACATATATGTCTTCAGTATCAGGAAGGTCAGCCTAAATGGCACTATCAAAAAGAACTGAATATTGCTAAGTTAAAAGAGATTTTCAACAAATGGCAAACAGAATTAGGAGTTGAGGACGGCTGGAATTCCCTCTTCTGGAACAACCATGACCTTCCTCGTATCGTCTCAATCTGGGGAAATGACCAAGAATACCGCGAAAAATCTGCCAAAGCCTTTGCCATCTTGCTTCATCTCATGAGAGGGACTCCTTATATCTACCAAGGTGAGGAAATTGGGATGACCAACTATCCGTTTGAAACGCTGGACCAAGTAGAAGATATTGAATCTCTCAACTATGCGCGTGAAGCTCTTGAAAAAGGTGTTCCGATGGAAGAAATCATGGACAGTATCCGTGTCATTGGACGTGACAATGCCCGTACTCCAATGCAATGGGATGAGAGCAAAAACGCTGGTTTCTCGACAGGTCAGCCTTGGTTGGCAGTCAATCCAAGCTATCAAGCAATCAACGTTCAGAAAGCGCTGGCAAATCCAGAATCTATTTTCTATACTTATCAGAAACTGGTTCAAATCCGTAAGGAGAATAGCTGGCTGATTCGAGCTGACTTTGAACTCTTGGAAACAACTGACAAGGTCTTCGCCTATATCCGTAAAGATGGGGACCGTCGTTTCCTAGTTGTGGCTAACTTGTCCAATGAAGAGCAAGACTTGACCGTAGAAGGAAGTGTTAAGTCGGTCTTGATTGAAAACACCGTGGCTCAAGAAGTTTTTGAAAAACAAATCTTGGCTCCATGGGATGCTTTCTGTGTGGAATTGACTGACTAAAATGAGAGAGATTGGGCAAAAACTCGGCTTCAGAAGAAAATGAAGTAAATCTTCCCACAATAAAATGCATAGTACCAAGGTTTCAAGACTGTACTGACCCCAAAAGTTAGATTTTTCTGTCTAACTTTTGGGTTGCAGTACAGACCTGGTATTATACGTTTTTTATTTTAAAGACTTTTTGCCCAGCTTCTTTTTGCTAAAAGTTGTGTAAAAACTCTTTTAAAAACATTTGTTAGAATTTTCTAACAAATCCTACAAGAACTCTTGCATTTATAAAAAAATAGAGTATAATAGTGAAAATACTATTTTGAAGGAGATTATTTATGCAATCGAAAAAGTGGCTCTTAGGAGCAGGAGTGACCTTGAGTACAGCCATTCTTTTAACAGCTTGTGGGAAAAGTGAAAAGAATGCAGATGCTCCCAAAACATTTTCTTATGTTTATGCCGTTGATCCATCATCCTTGGATTATAGCGTTACAAGTAAAAGTTCAACTTCTGACGTAATAGGTAATGTCGTCGACGGTCTTTTAGAGAATGATAAATATGGGAATCTCATTCCTTCTCTAGCAGAGGATTGGTCAGTTTCTAAAGATGGCTTGACTTATACCTACAAACTTCGTAAAGGTGTGAAGTGGTATACTTCAGAAGGAGAAGAGTATGCGGAAGTTAAGGCTCAGGATTTTGTCACAGGTCTGAAACATGCAGCAGACGGGAAGTCCGATGGTCTTTCTTTGGTTGAGAAATCTATCAAAGGATTGGAGGCTTATGTTAGTGGTGAGACAAACGATTTCTCAACTGTAGGTGTGAAAGCTCTTGATGATTATACAGTAGAATATACGCTTAATAAACCGGAAAGTTTTTGGAATTCAAAAATAACCACTGCAACGATGCTTCCAGTTAATGAAGAATTTTTGAATGCAACAGGTAAGGATTACGGAGCGCCAACTCCATCAAGTATTCTTTACAATGGTCCATATTTTTTGAAGTCCTTGATTTCTAAATCTGTGATTGAATATGAAAAAAATCCTAACTATTGGGATAAGGAAAATGTCAAAATTGATAATGTAAAATTAACATTCTATGATGGATCAGACCAAGAATCCTTAATTCGTAGCTTTACACAAGGTGCCTATACAACTGCTCGTCTCTTTCCAGCAAGCTCAAACTTTGAATCAACTAAAAAGGAATACGGTGATAAGATTGTCTATAGTCCACAAGAGGCAACAAGTTATTATCTTACCGTTAACGTAAATCGCCAATCCTATAATAAAACAGCTAAAACAGATGAATCACAAAAAACATCAACAAAAGAAGCTCTTCTCAATAAGAACTTCCGTCAGGCTCTTAATTTTGCATTTAATCGCCACGCCTATACAGCTCAATTAAATGGTGAAGAAGGTGCGGATAAGATTATTCGTAATAGTCTAGTGCCAGATAACTATGTTCAAGTAGCTGGGAAGACTTTCGGACAGCTGGCTCAGGATGAACTGCTGAAATATGGAGAGCAATGGAAAGATGTGACTCTCACAGATGGCAAAGATACAATTTACAATCCAACAAAGGCCAAGTCTACATTTGAAAAAGCGAAAACAGAATTGCAATCTAAGGGAGTAAGTTTCCCGATTCATTTGGATGTACCAGTAGAACAGACAGATGTAGTTGCAGTTCAGCAGACAAATTCATTAAAACAATCGATTGAAGAAACATTGGGAACTGAGAATGTAATTATAGATGTTCTTCAAATGACAGATAATGAGAAGGAAAGTATTACTTCTCAAGCTAAAGTTCCAACCCAAAAAGATTATGATTTGAACGGAACAGGTTGGGGACCAGATTACCAAGATCCAGCAACCTATCTCAATATTTTAGATGCTAAGAAGGGTTCTGCCTTGAAACATCTAGGTATAACAAAGGGCAAGGATCCTGAAGTTGTGGCGAAAGTTGGCTTGGATGAATACAAGAAGCTCTTGGATGATGCGGCTTCTGAGACAAGTAATCTTGATAAACGATACGAAAAGTATGCCAAAGCACAGGCTTGGGTTACTGATAGTTCACTTCTTATTCCAGTTGCTTCTTCAGGGGGCTCTCCTATGGTTAGTCGTACTGTTCCATTTACCAAAGCTTATTCACAGGTCGGTATTAAGGGGGATCCATTTATTTTTAAAGGAATGGAACTTCAAAATGATATCGTGACAACTAAAGAGTATGATGCGGCCTTCAAAAAGTGGCAAAAGGAAAAACTGGAATCGAATGCTCAGTATCAAAAGGATTTAGAAAAGCACATAGAATAATGTGAATGAGAATCTTGCTTTCGTTAGGTTATCAGTTAATTCATTGATATTTAAATGATAAATCGCATAAAAACAAGGGCTGACTGTATGAAAGACAGAAATCCTTTGTTTTTTTATGACTAAAGTTTATAAATTTTCATTCTCGAAATTCAATTAACTTTACAAATTCCCACTATTTTGGTAAAATAAATATATGTTATAAAAACTAACATAAAGGAGAAAGAAGATGACTACAAAAAAGCGTGTCCTTAGTGCAGGCCTGACTTTTGCAGCTGCCTTGCTTTTAGCCGCTTGCGGACAATCAGGTTCAGATACAAAGACTTACTCATCAACCTTTAGTGGAAATCCAACTACATTTAACTATTTGTTAGACTACTACGCTGATAATACAGCTATTATTACTAACCTAGTTGATGGTTTGCTTGAAAATGACAACCACGGAAACCTAGTTCCGTCTTTGGCAGAAGACTGGTCTGTTTCAAGCGACGGTCTGACTTATACCTACAAATTGAGAAAAGATGCCAAATGGTTCACGGCTGACGGTGAAGAGTACGCGCCAGTCAAGGCACAAGATTTTGTGACAGGTATCAAGTACGCAGTGGATAATAAATCCCAGGCTATTGACTTGATTCAAAACTCGATCAAGGGCTTGAATGATTATATTACAGGAGCAGATTCTGACTTTTCTAAGGTTGGAGTCAAAGCAATTGACGACCAGACTGTTGAGTATACTTTGGCACGCCCAGAACCTTACTGGAACTCAAAAACAACCAACAGTATTCTTTTCCCAGTGAATGAAGAGTTTTTAAACTCAAAAGGCAAAGATTTTGGTACCCTATCTCCAGATAGCATTCTCTACAGCGGACCTTATTTGTTAAAAGATTTCACATCAAAATCATCAATCGAGTATGTGAAGAATCCGCATTACTATGATCATGACAAAGTATCGATTGAACACGTAAAATTGGCTTACTTTGATGGTTCAGACCAAGAATTGACCATCCGTAACTTTGAAAGTGGAGCTTATTCTATCGCTGGGGTTTATCCAAATAGTTCTAACTTTGCTAAGACCAAAGAGAAATATAAGGATAATATCGTCTATAGCTTGCAGGACAAGACTTCTTGGTATTTCAATTTCAACGTCAACCGTAAGGCCTACAATCACACTGCTAAAACGACAGATGAGCAGAAGAAGTCAACTGAGACAGCTGTCTTGAACAAAAACTTCCGCCAAGCAGTGAACTTTGCCTTGGACCGCACAGCCTATTCTGCTCAGTCAAATGGGGAAGAAGCAGCTAGCAAGACTCTTCGTAACACCCTAGTGCCTCCAACATTTGTCCAAGTTGGAGACAAGACCTTTGGAGAAGTAGTTGCTTCTAAATTGGTCAACTATGGCACAGAATGGTCAGATATTAACTTGGCAGATGCTCAGGATGCTTATTTCAACAAAGAAAAAGCCCAAGCAAAATTTGCGGAAGCTAAAAAAGAATTGGCAAGTCAAGGTGTGACTTTCCCAATTCACTTGGATGTTGCAGTTGATCAGACTAGTAAAAATGCTGTGACAGGTATGAACTCTGTTAAGCAGACCCTTGAGTCAGTTTTGGGTGCTGATAACATTGTCATTGATGTTCAACAACTTTCAACGGATGATTTTAATAATGTAGCCTTCTTAGCGCCAACGCCAGCTGATCGAGACTACGATTTGAACTTTGATGGCTGGGTAGGTGACTACCAAGATCCGTCAACTTATCTTAATCCTTTCAATGCAGAGGATGGATTCTATCTCAAGATTTTTGGTTTAGATGCTCAGGAAGATAAAGCTAAGATTGCTAGCTTGGGACTCGATACTTACACCAAGATGCTCAAAGATGCAGATAGCGAAAATAAAGATGTAGCCAAACGCTATGAAAAATATGCTGAAGCACAGGCTTGGATGATTGACAATTCTCTGATTATGTCAGCTATGTCAAGTGGTGGAACAGCATCTGTAACCAAAGTAACGCCATTTACAAGAGGCTATTCACTGGTCGGTATCAAGGGTGATGGCAATAACTACAAGTATATGAAATTGCAAAAAGATACTGTGACAACCAAACAGTATGAAGAAGCCAAGGCTAAATGGGAGCAAGAAAGCAAAAAAGCAATTGAAAAAGCTCAAAAAGAAGCAGAAAATCATGTTAAATAATGAGAAATAGCCTTTAAGGAGAATCATAAAGACAAACATCAGTTTTGGTGCTTGTCTTTTTAAATCACTCGGCTATTGAAAACTGAGAAATGATTTGTTTTGTGCTAAAATAGATTGAAACGAATACTCAATAAAAATCAAAGAGTAACTGGGAAGTTAGCTGAAAGTACAGCTTTGAGGTGGTAGATAGAACTGACGAAGTCAGCTCAAAATACTGTTTTGAGGTTGCAGATGGACGCTGACGTGGTTTGAAGAGATTTTCGAAGAGTATAAGATTCTCTCTTTTACTATAGTTAAGGAGATGAGAGGTAAATGATAAGGGAGAGACTATGTACGACTATCTAATCGTTGGTGCTGGTTTGTCGGGAGCAATTTTTGCTTATGAGGCGACTAAGCGTGGAAAAAAAGTAAAAGTTATTGATAAACGTGACCACATTGGTGGAAATATCTACTGTGAGAATGTAGAAGGAATCAACGTTCACAAATATGGTGCTCATATCTTCCATACTTCTAATAAAAAAGTGTGGGATTATGTTAATCAATTTGCTGAATTTAACAACTACATCAATTCGCCTGTAGCTAATTACAAGGGTAGCCTTTATAATCTACCTTTCAATATGAATACTTTCTATGCTATGTGGGGGACAAAAACTCCTCAAGAAGTCAAAGATAAGATTGCTGAGCAAACGGCTCACATGAAGGACGTTGAACCTAAAAACTTGGAAGAACAGGCTATCAAGTTGATCGGTCCAGATATTTATGAAAAGTTGATTAAAGGATACACTGAAAAGCAATGGGGACGTTCTGCGACTGACCTTCCACCGTTTATCATCAAACGTCTACCAGTTCGTTTGACTTTTGATAATAACTACTTTAATGACCGTTACCAAGGAATTCCAATCGGTGGCTATAATGTCATTATCGAAAATATGTTGAAGGATGTGGAAGTAGAACTTGGAGTTGACTTTTTTGCCAATCGTGAGAAATTAGAAGCTTCTGCTGAAAAGGTTGTCTTTACAGGTATGATTGACCAATACTTCGATTATAAACATGGTGAGTTAGAATACCGTAGTCTTCGTTTTGAGCATGAAGTTCTCGATGAAGAAAACTATCAAGGAAACGCAGTTGTAAACTATACGGAACGAGAAATTCCTTATACTCGTATTATTGAGCATAAACACTTTGAGTATGGTACACAGGAGAAAACGGTTATTACTCGTGAATACCCAACAGATTGGAAACGTGGTGATGAGCCTTATTATCCAATCAATGATGAGAGAAACAATGCTATATTTGCCAAATATCAGGAAGAAGCGGCAACAAATGATAAGGTTATTTTCTGTGGTCGTTTAGCAGATTATAAATACTATGACATGCATGTGGTCATCGAACGGGTCCTGAATGTTGTAGAGGAAGAGTTGGGATATTAATGCAAGGATTCTGTCATTTTAGAATTTTTGCTACTTAAGATTTTTAGAAGTAAAGCGAACAAGATTGTTTTCTATCGGTCAGAAGAGAATCTATGTTAGCTTTTTGTTTTATGTAGATGACCAATTTATACTTATGTAAAATCAAAGAACATCTTTTGTTGGCAGTTTGCTCAAGAAATATCGTAGCCCAAGTATGTACTTTAAAATTCAACAGTTCTTATAAGTATTCTTGTATTCTAGGGAATCGATGCTAGAGTTTTTGCTAAAAATCTATAATATATATTCTTAAAAAAGGAGAATTTCGGCTCTTTTTGATTTTAAATAAGTATAAAACAGAATACTATTTGATATATAGAGATAGTATCAATAAGTCCTTTGTTATGTGAATTAGTTAAGAACTATTTAACATTATTCATATTTTCGCAGAGTTGTTGTTTAAAAAATAAGTTTCTAAAATTCAGAAAATTGTATTGACAGGACTTGAAAAAGGGTCTATAATGAATAAAAAAACAAAGGAGAAGACTATGAAAACAAGAAAAGTATTGGCTCTTGCGGGAGTGACTTTATTAGCAGCGGGTGTTTTAGCTGCTTGTTCAGGGGGCTCAGGCGCTAAAGGTGAACAGACCTTTGCATTTACCTACGAGACCCACCCAGATAATCTCAACTATTTGACAACTGGTAAGGCAGCGACTGCTGACATTACTAGTAATGTGATTGATGGATTGCTTGAAAATGATAAATATGGGAACCTTATTCCCTCAATGGCAGAGGACTGGTCAGTTTCTAAGGATGGCTTGACTTATACTTATAAGATTCGTCAGGATGCCAAGTGGTATACATCTGAGGGGGAAGAGTATGCTCCTGTTAAGGCTCAGGACTTTGTGACAGGTCTTAAATATGCGACAGATAAGAAATCTGAAGCTCTTTACTTGGTACAGGATTCAATCAAAGGACTAGATGCCTATGCTAAAGGGGAAATTAAAGATTTTTCTCAAGTCGGAATTAAAGCGATTGACGATCAAACAGTCCAATACACTTTGAACAAGCCTGAAAGTTTTTGGAATTCTAAAACAACTATGGGTGTCTTAGCACCAGTTAATGAAGAGTTTTTGAACTCAAAAGGGGATGATTTTGCCAAAGCAACAGATCCAAGTAGTATCTTGTATAATGGTCCTTATTTGTTGAAATCCATTGTAACCAAATCTACTGTTGAATTTGCGAAAAATCCGAACTACTGGGATAAAGACAATGTCCATATTGACAAGGTCAAATTGTCATTCTGGGATGGTCAAGATACTAGTAAACCTGCAGAAAACTTTAAAGACGGTAGCCTTACAGCAGCTCGTCTCTATCCAACAAGTGCAAGTTTTGCAGAACTTGAGAAAGAGATGAAGGACAATATTGTCTATACGCAACAAGACTCTACGACTTATGTAGTAGGAACAAACATCGACCGTCAGTCCTATAAATATACTTCAAAGACTAGTGAAGAACAAAAGACTTCAACTAAAAAGGCTTTGTTAAACAAGGATTTCCGTCAGGCTATTGCCTTTGGATTTGACCGTACAGCTTATGCTTCTCAGCTAAATGGACAAACTGGAGCAAGCAAAATCTTACGTAATATCTTTGTTCCACCAACATTTGTTCAAGCAGATGGTAAAAACTTTGGCGATATGGTCAAAGAAAAATTGGTGACTTACGGGGATGAATGGAAGGATGTGAACCTTGCTGATGCTCAAGACGGTCTGTACAATCCTGAAAAAGCTAAAGCAGAATTTGCTAAGGCTAAGACTGCTCTTCAGGCAGAAGGAGTACAATTCCCAATTCATTTGGATATGCCAGTTGACCAGACAGCAACTACAAAAGTTCAGCGCGTCCAATCTATGAAACAATCCTTGGAAGCGACTTTAGGAATTGATAATGTGGTTATTGATATTCAACAATTGCAAAAAGATGATTTATTGAATGTTACTTTATTTGCAGAAACTGCTGCTGGTGAGGATTGGGATCTTTCTGATAACGTTGGATGGGGACCAGACTTCTCAGACCCATCAACTTACCTTGATATCATCAAACCATCTGTAGGAGAAAATACAAGAACTTACCTAGGATTTGATTCAGGAAAAGACAATGAGGCGGCTAAGAAGGTTGGTCTCAATGATTATGATAAAATGGTCAATGAAGCAGGGGAAGAAACTACAGATGTTACAAAACGTTATAACAAGTATGCCGAAGCTCAAGCATGGTTGACAGATAGTGCACTAGTCATTCCAACGACATCTCGTACAGGTCGTCCAATCTTGTCTAAGATGGTACCATTTACGATACCGTTTGCACTGGCAGGAAACAAGGGGACAAGCGAACCGCTCCGATACAAATACTTGGAACTTCAAGACAAGGCAGTTACTGCAGATGAATATCAAAAAGCTCAAGATAAATGGATGAAAGAAAAAGAAGAGTCCAATAAAAAAGCGCAAGAAGAACTTGCAAAACATGTGAAATAAAGGTAAAGGAGTTGGTTTGCAGCCGACTCTTTTATACTCTTCGAAAATCTATTCAAACCATGTCAGCTTCCATCTGCAACCTCAAAACACTGTTTTGAGCAACCTGCGGCTAGCTTCCTAGTTTGCTCTTTGATTTTCATTGAG
>NZ_JUQO01000106.1 GCF_001074635.1 Streptococcus mitis | reverse complement strand
AGCACTGCTTTGAGGTTGTAGATAGAACTGACGAAGTCAGTAACATATATACGGTAAGGCGACGCTGACGTGGTTTGAAGAGATTTTCGAAGAGTATTAACATTCGAAAGGAGAGACATCATGACTAGAACGGTTGTAGGAGTTGCTGCAAATCTATGTCCCGTAGACGCAGAAGGCAAAAACATTCATTCATCTGTATCTTGTAGATTTGCAGAGAGCATTCGTCAAGTCGGTGGTCTCCCTTTAGTTATTCCTGTCGGTGATGAGTCAGTTGTACGCGATTATGTGGAAATGATTGACAAGCTTATTTTGACAGGCGGTCAAAATGTCCATCCTCAGTTTTATGGAGAGAAAAAGACTATCGAGAGTGATGATTACAATCTAGTACGTGATGAGTTTGAACTGGCTCTCTTGAAAGAAGCGCTCTGTCAGAATAAACCAATTATGGCAATCTGTCGCGGTGTTCAACTTGTCAATGTTGCCTTTGGTGGAACCCTCAATCAAGAAATCGAAGGTCATTGGCAAGGCCTACCTTTTGGAACATCTCACTCTATTGAGACAGTGGAGGGAAGCGTGGTGGCTAAGCTATTTGGGAAAGAAAGTCAGGTCAACTCCGTCCATCGTCAAAGCATTAAAGATTTGGCACCTAATTTCCGTGTAACTGCTATTGATCCAAGAGACCAAACTATTGAAGCGATTGAGTCTATCGACGAGCACCGCATTATCGGTTTACAGTGGCATCCAGAGTTTCTGGTTAATGAAGAAGATGGTAATTTAGAATTATTTGAGTATTTATTGAATGAACTGTAACGACTGGAACATCTAGTCGTTCTTTCTTTTATTTTTTCAAAATTTTTGGAATGTGGCATTTTTACGCAAACGTTTGAATTCTGATAAAAATTGGAGAAATTCGACAAAAAAACTTGAAAAAAACGAAGGTAAGCGTTATGATAGAAAAGAAGAAATATTGGAGGAATAACATGTCACATATTAAATTTGATTATTCAAAAGTTTTAGACAAATTTGTTGCACCACATGAAGTGGAATACATGCAATCACAAGTAACAGCAGCAGATGAATTGATCCGTAAAGGAACTGGTGCTGGTAGCGACTTCTTGGGATGGTTGGATCTTCCTGAAAACTACGACCGTGAAGAATTTGACCGTATCTTGAAAGCTGCTGAGCAAATCAAATCAGACAGCGATGTTTTGGTTGTGATCGGTATCGGTGGATCTTACCTTGGTGCCAAAGCAGCAATCGACTTCTTGAACCACCACTTTGCTAACTTGCAAACAAAAGAAGAACGCAAGGCTCCACAAATCCTTTACGCAGGAAACTCAATCTCATCTACTTACCTTGCTGACTTGGTAGAATACGTAGCTGATAAAGACTTCTCAGTAAACGTGATTTCTAAATCAGGTACAACAACTGAACCAGCGATTGCTTTCCGTGTCTTCAAAGAACTCTTGGTTAAGAAATACGGTCAAGAAGAAGCAAACAAACGTATCTATGCAACAACTGACCGCCAAAAAGGTGCTGTTAAGGTTGAAGCAGACGCTAACGGTTGGGAAACATTTGTTGTTCCAGATGATATCGGTGGACGCTTCTCAGTATTGACAGCCGTTGGTTTGCTTCCAATTGCAGCATCAGGAGCTGATATCAAAGCCCTCATGGAAGGTGCGAACGCAGCTCGCAAAGACTACACTTCAGACAAAATCTCTGAAAACGAAGCTTACCAATACGCAGCAGTTCGTAACATCCTTTACCGTAAAGGCTATGCAACTGAAATCTTGGTAAACTATGAGCCATCACTTCAGTACTTCTCAGAATGGTGGAAACAATTGGCTGGTGAATCAGAAGGGAAAGACCAAAAAGGTATCTACCCAACTTCAGCCAACTTCTCAACTGACTTGCACTCACTTGGTCAATTTATCCAAGAA
Organism: Streptococcus mitis; assembly: GCF_001074635.1. Classification (GTDB taxonomy): domain Bacteria; phylum Bacillota; class Bacilli; order Lactobacillales; family Streptococcaceae; genus Streptococcus; species Streptococcus mitis_E. Next base: position 2,561 of record NZ_JUQO01000106.1, on the reverse strand, counting down.
GGAACTCGTATCATGTTTGAAACAGTTGTCCGTGTTGACAAACCTCGTAAAAACGTGATTATCCCTAGCTTGGAAGAAGACCTTGATGGACTTGGTTACCTTCAAGGAAAAGACGTTGACTTTGTAAACAAAAAAGCGACTGATGGTGTTCTTCTTGCCCACACAGATGGTGATGTACCAAACATGTACGTGACTCTTCCAGAGCAAGACGCTTTCACTCTTGGTTACACAATCTACTTCTTCGAATTGGCTATTGCTCTTTCAGGTTACTTGAATGCTATCAACCCATTTGACCAACCAGGTGTTGAAGCTTACAAACGTAACATGTTTGCCCTTCTTGGAAAACCAGGATTTGAAGAATTGAGCAAAGAACTTAACGCACGTCTATAATAGAAGAAAAGAGTGGTTTGTCCACTCTTTTTACTCTCTTTATCCATAGAAATTGGACTCAGCCAAGACTTGTGATATAATATAGAGAGCAAAAAGGCAGACGCCTAGAGACTTTATAGGAGAAACTATGTCAAAAGATATCCGCGTACGTTACGCACCAAGTCCAACAGGACTACTACACATCGGGAATGCCCGTACAGCATTGTTCAACTACCTTTACGCACGTCATCATGGTGGAACTTTTATTATCCGTATTGAAGATACTGACCGTAAACGTCATGTCGAGGATGGGGAACGTTCACAGCTTGAAAACCTTCGTTGGTTAGGTATGGATTGGGATGAAAGCCCAGAAACACATGAAAATTACCGCCAGTCTGAGCGTTTGGACTTGTATCAAAAATACATCGACCAACTATTAGCTGAAGGAAAAGCCTACAAATCTTACGTTACAGAAGAAGAGTTGGCAGCTGAACGCGAACGCCAAGAAGCAGCTGGCGAAACACCACGCTACATCAATGAATACCTTGGTATGAGTGAAGAAGAAAAAGCAGCTTACATCGCAGAACGTGAAGCAGCAGGGATCATCCCAACGGTTCGTTTGGCGGTCAATGAGTCAGGTATCTACAAGTGGCATGATATGGTCAAAGGTGATATCGAATTTGAAGGTGGCAATATCGGTGGTGACTGGGTTATCCAAAAGAAAGACGGTTACCCAACTTACAACTTTGCTGTTGTTATCGATGACCACGATATGCAAATCTCTCACGTAATCCGTGGAGATGACCATATTGCTAATACACCAAAACAGCTCATGGTTTATGAAGCACTTGGTTGGGAAGCTCCAGAGTTCGGTCACATGACCTTGATTATCAACTCTGAGACTGGTAAGAAGTTATCTAAACGTGATACTAATACACTTCAATTTATCGAAGATTACCGAAAGAAAGGTTACCTTCCAGAAGCAGTCTTTAACTTTATCGCCCTTCTTGGTTGGAACCCAGGTGGCGAAGATGAGATTTTCTCTCGTGAAGAATTGATTAAACTTTTCGATGAAAATCGCCTCAGCAAGTCTCCAGCAGCCTTTGACCAGAAAAAACTAGACTGGATGAGCAATGATTATATCAAGAATGCAGACCTAGAAACTATCTTTGAAATGGCAAAACCATTCCTAGAAGAAGCAGGCCGTTTAACAGACAAGGCTGAAAAATTAGTTGAGCTCTATAAACCACAAATGAAATCAGTAGATGAGATTATCCCATTGACAGATCTCTTCTTCTCAGATTTCCCAGAATTGACCGAAGCAGAGCGCGAAGTCATGGCAGGTGAAACAGTCCCAACAGTTCTTGAAGCCTTCAAAGCAAAACTTGAAGCAATGACAGATGATGAATTTGTGACAGAAAATATCTTCCCACAAATTAAAGCAGTCCAAAAAGAAACAGGTATCAAAGGGAAAAATCTCTTCATGCCAATTCGTATTGCTGTTTCAGGTGAAATGCATGGTCCAGAGTTACCAGATACTATCTTCTTGTTAGGCCGTGAAAAATCAATCCAACATATCGAAAATATGTTAAAGGAAATCTCTAAGTAAGAAGGGTACAATAATGGACATCTGGGAAAAGATGTACGAAGAAGCACAGAAATTGTATAATCCACATGAAGTATCTGATTTTGTTTATGCTAATCATGTCGTTGCCGCTGTAGAAGCAGAAGATGGACAAATATTTACAGGTTTCTGTATGGAGGGAACCTGTGGTGTATTCCATCTCTGCGCAGAACGGGCGGCCCTCTTTAATATGTACCAATTTTCAGGACAAACTAAGGTTAAAAAAGTATTAGCCTTTCGAGACAAACCACCTTATGGTGGAAGTTCAGGAATGCCCTGTGGCGCATGCAGAGAGTTCCTCTTAGAGTTGAACGCTGAAAATAAAGATGCAGAATTCATGATGGACTACAATACAAGAAAGACAGTTAAAGTCGCAGAACTAATGCCCTATTGGTGGGGAGAAGAACGTGCTTCTAAGTTTAATGAACAATAGAAGAGTCAGTACAATTCTGGCTCTTTTTACTATAATTTGAAAAACTGTACTTGAAAAGAATTGAAAATTTGTAAAAAGTTGAAAAAAGTAGTTGACAAAAAATAAAAAGTCGGTATAATAGTAAGAGTTGAAAAT
>NZ_JUQO01000105.1 GCF_001074635.1 Streptococcus mitis | reverse complement strand
GTGATAGCTGTGATAGCTGTGATAGCTGTGATAGCTGTGATGTTATTAGCAAATATTAGTCATCATAGTGATTTTTATAAGTTAACTCTTTTTTTGAGTTGAAGTTATAAAAATTGCTTTTTCTATATCATATTGCCCTTAGGAGGGAACATGGAACATAAAAATAAGTCATTCAGTCGAATTAAACGTCATCAAAGTGATAAGGTTTTGCGCTATTCTATTCGTAAATATAGCTTTGGTGCAGCTTCAGTAGCTGTAGCAGCACTGATGTTTTTAGGTACGCATGCCGTTAGTGCGGATGCTGTTGATGCTAAAAACCAACCTACCATAGGCGCACCAAATCCAAATGAGGAGAAATCGCCTCTGATAGAGCCTGCTCCAACATCAAAAAATGAGGAAACCAAGGAAACTGAAAAAGTTGAGGTAGCCAAGGAAACTGAGGAAAGAGAGAAACCATCTGAAAATAAAGAAACCGTAGAGGCTAATTCTCTAAATAACGGCATATCTACTAGCACAATAACTGTAACGAAAGATGCTAGTGATGATAAAGTGACGGAAAAACAAAGATTAGATAAGTCTCAGTTACAAGCTAGTATTACAAAAGTTCAAGAACTCTTGGCTAAAGTCAACAAGGAAAAAGCTCCAGCTCAAACCCTCGCTGCAATTCAAGCAGATTTAGAAAGAGCTAATAGTGTGCTTAATAACGATAGTCTTGAGTTAACACAAGCTGAAGTAGATGAGGCGGCTAAAAAACTTAATGAGAAAGTTTTTGTCTTATCTTCAATGCCTAAGGTTGTCGCTCCTAAAACAGGAAGCCATGAAACGTTAGAAACTCCTAAGACTGTAACAGAGATTAAACACTCTCTTGAAACGGTAAAAGAAGATCTTCAAAAATACGTGAAGAAATCGGAAATTCCAACGGATAAACCAAACGTAACGGCAGCAGAAGAAATTCTAGAAAATATTTCAAAACAATTAGAAAATACTACCTTAACATCAAAAGAATTAACAGCACTGTTGGAACAAGCGAAGAGCGTTAGAAATACATTAGTGAATGAAGAGTTGCGTGCAACTTCAGGCGCTCGTGATTCACGTAATAACCAAAGAATGGGTGAAGGGGTTAGCTTTAGAGCAAATGATGTACCAGTAGAAGGTGCGTTGTACAATGTTAAAGAGTATATCTCAGAGGATAAATTTAATGGTGGTGGAGCAACTGCTGGTCAACGTGCCCGAACAATTGATAAAACATTCATGACCGCAAGATATAGCCAAGAAGGCGGTAAGAAATATATTACTTATGATGTTTACTTCCAAAATGATGGTTATGCTTTGAGTGGGGGTACCGGAAATGCATTTTGGTTTTACCCTCCTCGTGATATTTTATATAAAGGTGGTAAATATGTAGGAGATACCATTGCTGAGGCTTACTATGAACGTTATCGAAATCACGCAGGAACAGGAAGACTTTCTGAAAATCCTGGAAATTTTACTAAAGTAGACACGTATAATGCACTTGAAAAGGTTATGAGAAATGGAACTAATCAGGATGATAGTACGAGAAGACAATGGGGGGACCGAATTAGTCTTTATCAATTAGATGGTGGTCCGAATAATAATAATAAACGACAAGAAATGTTGAAAGATTTAGAAAATAATCCAGACCTAAATCGTATTATTCGATTAAATAATGATCCAAATGGACCTTATCCTACGTTGTCATATTCTCACGTATTAACGGTAAGCGGTGGACAAAATTACGCTTATAAATATCATGTTAAGATGCGTTTGAAAGATGATGTTACAGCTGAAGAAGCCAAAACAGCGGGGACTATGGCGGTAACTGCTAAGGAAGGAAAATCTATTACTGCGACTCAGGCATACGTATATTCTGCTACTGGAACAAGCATGTTAGCTGCTCCAACTATTAATACATTAACAAAATATGATGGAACCTTAGTGTCGACTGACCGCGTTATCTCAGGTACTGGTGTAGTTGGTGCAACGGTTACATTAACGATGCAAGATGGTACAACTCGTTCGATACCTGTTAATAATAGTGGAAGATGGAGTTATACCTTAAAGCAAAATGAGAAATTAACCCAAAATACAAAACAGGATGCCTCTATTAAATCTCCTAATACAATTTCTGCTAAGCAAACAAAAAATGGTGAAGAATCATCAGCTACGTCAGTAAATGTTCAACTAGCTAGAGCTATTTCTATTGATACTCCACTTCAAGCAGGACGTGATATTTCTGTTAAAGTAGCTCACGATACAGGACGATTCTATATTCAAGTTAGAAATGCTGCTAATACAGCCACTGTTTATGAGTATGGTGTTATACAGGAAAATGGTAGATGGAGAATTGAAAACAGCGCAGCGGCTAATGCTATTGATCTGAAGGTCACTGATGGCGATAATCCTTCTGAGAAAAAAATTACTCTTCATGTTAATGATTCGCATAGAAAAAATAATATTCCATTCAAAATCACCAAGGATCATGTGGTAAGAGTTCGTTCTCACCACGTGAATGGGGACAATAACCCAGCAGACCCAGGTCACGAAAATGATGGATGGGTTACAGCAAATAAAGCAACGAATACAGATCCAACAATTACAATTAATAATTCAAATGCTACTTATACATCAGATGGTACTTTGACTAAAGACAAGTTAAAAACACTTGTAACGGTAAATGATGCTGAAGATACTCCAGGGCGCACTGTAGGTAATTCAGCAGCAGAGAATTTGGATGTAACAGCTACTAAAGACGGTAAAAATGTTGATTTAACAAAACCTCTTACACGAGGTACTTATAATCTTACTTATAGAACAACGGATGCTGCTGGAGCTACAGCAACAAAAAATCATACTATTACAGTAAACTATGCAGCTGTAGCAAAATCAAAGATAAACTTGGTACAAGGGGAAAGGGTTTCAGATGAAATTAAACGTAGCTTATTAGAATTACGTGATGGAAACGATAAAGTAGCAATTCCAAATAACGCTAGAGTGGAAGTTACTTTAGATACAAGTGCTAAAGCAGATAGTAAGACAGCAGTGGCGTCAGTTGTACTCCAAGGGAAAACAATAGCTTCGACGAATATAAATTATCGTGTATTACCGACCTTCCCAATAGCTCATACAGTATATGATTTTAAAGGTGTAAACCGATCTGATGATGAATCAAAATATTACCTCAATACAGGTATTCCAGGAGGAATGAAATGGTTTGCCAAGCGAGGTAATGAAGCAGAGATAGATGCTTCAGGGTTGAGAGATAAGATAAATGCAGACCCAGTCGGGGAAACAACTTATAAGTTTGGTGGTAAATACAACTATGGTCGATTTACTGACAGTCCACAGCCAACTGAAAAATTAGAGCATTCAGCTACATTTACTCATAAGGTGTTTGATATTAAACCTAATGATACAAAGGTTACTGTAGCTCAAGGAGGGACGTTATCAGAAGCACAAGCTATTTCAGCCGTTGCCAAAGTAACTGGTTCTCCTGATTTGCCTAGTGGAACAACTTATGAATGGGTAGATGATAGAGGGAATAAGATTACCCCAACAGCGAACACAGCTGGTGTTCAAAACTTTAAAGTGAAGGTAACACTACCTCCAGCTCAAAGTGGCAATGATGCACCAGAAGCAACTAAGAGACAGCCATCTAAAATCATTACTGTTCCTGTTAATGTTACACCACCAGCACCTACGGTTACTCCAACGATTAATAATATGGTAACCTCTACTGACAGAGTTTTACGAGGTACTGGTCTTGCTGGTGCGAAAGTGAAAGTAACAGTCAACACTACACCTCTTCCTGAAGTTACAGTTGGTCGTGATGGTAACTGGGAGGTTACTCTTCCAAAAGGATTGAACAGCAACCATGCTCCATCACAAGCGCAACTTGTCAATAAGGATCCACTGAAGGTTACTCAAAGTGTTGATGGAGTAGACAGTCCGATAACAAATGTAACCGTAGCAGTTGGTGAAACGAAGGTTCAACCTACTGTAGAAAATGGCACAAGTGTATATGCAGGTGCTAAGATGATTACAGTGAAGGCTCCACATGATGCTGGTGTTTTCTATGTTAAGTATCGTGAAAAAGATTCGAATCAAGAAAAAGAAATCGGAATCAAACGTGATAGTATTTCTGGTCCTTGGACTTCAATTGCTCCGGATCGTGGAGTTGTAACAGGTAATGTGACTAAAGATGGATTCTCAGATACGGTTACTATCGAGATGAAAGAGTCAATTAAAGAAGGTAGTATCAGTGCTGTTGCCAATATTAGACAAGGTGGATATAGTAGTCCATACAGTTGGCAAGCAACTACTGTAACGAACGAAGCTCCGACACTTACATCAACATTTACAGGCCCTAAAAAAGTTGTTGAATACGGAACTCCTTTCAATCCTACAGAACTTGTCAGAGCAAGTGATAAAGAAGACGACACAGGACTTACACGAGGAACTGGTAGAGTAGAAGTTGTTTCAGTAAACGGTAATACTGGGAATAAGACTGTTAATACAAGTCAAACAGGAACTTATACAGTCAAACTGAAAGCTACCGATAGCCAAGGTAAAGCATCGGCTGAAAAAGATGTGACAGTTGAAGTTACGAAAAACCATCAGGCTGTTGCAAAACCAGTTGTTAACTTGAAAGTTGGCGAAACACTAACACCTGCTGAAAAACGTAGCCTGATTGAATTACAAGAAGGTAACGGACGAGTAGCGCTTCCAGACGATGCTATAGTTGAAGTTAATTTAGATACAAGCGCAAAATCAAATAGCAAGCAAACTACAGCAAATGTTAGATTTAAAGATGGTACAGTAAAAAATGTAGACCTGAATTATAAAGTTCTTCAAACATTCCCAGTTGCTACAAAAGTTTATGATTTTAATGGTGTTGCGAGAAATCAAAGCGAAGGTGCTTACTATAGTAACACAGGTCTTCCTGATGGGTTCAATTGGTTTGTTAGACAAAATGGAACAGTTAAACCTGATGGATATATTCAAAATTATTTGAGAAATGATTCTGTAGGGACAACAGACTATGTTTACGGAGCAAAATATAGAGAAGGTAGATTTTCAAATAATGCTCCAGAAAGTGATAGACTAGAACATTCTGGTACAGTTTCACATACGGTGTTTGATGTAGGAGCGAATACAACTCGTATTATGGTAAATAGAGGTAGCGCCTTGTCAGATGACCAAGCAAGAACTGCTGTAATGCCTATAAATAACTCAGCAGCTTTACCAAGTGGTACAACCTATGAATGGGTAACAGAAAATGGGAATCCACTTACTGATAAGGCGGTAACAGAGAAGGGTGAAGCTACTCGATATGTAAAAGTAACGTTACCAAAAACTGCGGTAGATGGACCAGCAGCGACTCAACATCAATCCTATAAGATAGTAGAAGTTAAAATAAATGAAGCCGAAAAACCTACTGTATCATTTAAATATGGAAATGATACAATTCCATTGACAACTACTGCAGAAAATAGATTCGTAATCTTCCGCGGAGCAACTTTCAATCCTACATTGACTGTTAGTGATAATTCGGGAACTGTATCGTATCTTAAAGTTTCTGGACTTCCGAGTGGAAGAGAAGTGATTAAAGATACAGCAATGACTAGCGGAACAAATGTAACGATAGATGGAGATAATGCAACAACAAGTAATGCTGATTTAGGTAGACATGAAGCAAGTGTACTTGTTAGAGACGCAGCAGGTAACGAAGAAACTTACAAATTTGCATACACTGTTGAAGACGCTATTCTAAAAGAAACTCCAAAAACAGTTCCTTTAGGTACTAAACTAGGTACAGATTCACATGATTATGTGAAATTAGCAAATTCAACAGAGCCAGATTATACAGTTTATCCAAATGGAATGGCCTTCAAATGGAAAAAAGACAATGTGGAAGTAACTGATAGGGAAACAGCGCTTACTGAACCAGGTAGAGTAACGGGTTATAAAGCAGTTGTTAAATTCCCAGCAGCAGGATTCTACACAAAAAATGGTGTGAAGATTTATACACCCGACTCAATTGAAAGAGATATTACATTCCTAGTTCAGCCAACAGCGCCGACTGTCACTGCAAAAGATAATGGAGATGTCTTAATTACACCAACAAATCAAACAAATGTGGATAAAGTCAGCGTAACCTTTACAAAACAAGATGACTCTACAGAAGTGACATATACAGCTAAGAAGAATGCTAGTGGAGTATGGCAATTTGGTTCAGGTGCACCGTTAACAGTTGATCCGACAACAGGCGTGTTTAGATTAAAAGACCGTGTTGTAAAAGATGGTACAACGGTAACTACTAAAGCTCTTACAACAGATGGAACAGGTAGCGTTGAAAGTATTCCTGCAACAGGTATAGCAGGTAATGGAGATGCGGTTTTACCGGAAATTGAATTTAAAAATACTGTGATAGATTCTACAGGGGATCGTGTAGTATATATTACACCAACTGAAAATACAAACATTGATGTTGCAACTATTACTGATAATTCTAACAAATTATTAGAAGCTGTATTCTTTGATCAAGGTGCAGGAATAACAGATCTTGGTAATTATGGACTTACTTACAATAAAGTAATCAGAAATGGAGATACGATTACCAATGCACCGTTGACCGTAACTGTAAATGGTACACTTAATAAGTTCAAATCTGGAAATACAGTGTGGAGTGATGATGATGTCATTACAACTCGTTATGCTTCAGCAATGGACGCTGCAGAAAATAATATTAAGGATAAATCAGGAAGTAGAGATAATGTTGCTTCAAACCCTTATCGTGTTGTTTTCAAAACATTAACACAAGCAACGAAATATACACCGACAGTAAGTAAATCTAAGATTGAACGTGATATCACTCAAGCGAATACAACAATTACAGCCACTGAATTTAACAAGATTAAAGATACGTTAACGTTCTCATCAACACGTGGTGAAGTAAAAGTTGATAAGAATACATCTGGATTAGAACTTACAATGAAGAATAGTACAGTCCAAACAAAACAAGACGGTACATTATATATCACTGCAACGGTCACATATCCTGATGGTTCAAGAGAAGATATTGAAGTTCCATTAGATACAACAAATGCAAATAAGGCAAAACCAACTTTAACAATTCCAGAAGTATCTATTAAAGCAGCTAAAGCTAAGGACGCACAAGGAAGCGTACCAGCAACTGAATATAATCGTGTATTGAACAACGTTACAGTTCCACAAGGACAACCACAACCAACTGCTAAAGAAGTGAAAAATAACGGACGTATCAGTGTGGTAGGTGGTAAGAATGTAGTTACTGTAGGATTAACATTCAGTGATAATACGAAGAAAGATGTTACAGTTCCAGTCTTGGAAGTTAAACCAATCGACATTACAACAACATTTAACGAATTGGATAATACGGTAACAGTTAAACCGAATACAACAGTAGAAAATGGCGACAAATTACACGTAACAATTCGTGGTATTGGAATGCAATTAACAAAAACTGCCGATGGATACACAAACAGCGTTAACGATCGTACTATCACTGTAAATCAAGATGGAAGTATCACAATAACACTAGCAGGCGAAGAAAAATACCAAGCAGGAGACCGCATTGTAACACGTCACGAAAGTAATAAGAACGGAAAAGTTGATTCATACGAAACAGAAGCATTCGCAGGATTGAAACCAGTTGAGAAAGTTCCAGTAATTAATCTGACGAATCTAACTCCAAAAGAAATAGAAGACGTTAAAGCAGCTGTGAAAAAAGCGAACCCATCTGTTAATACTGCTGAATTACAAGTAGCAGCAAACGGAGACGTAACTTACAGACATAAAGGTGCAGGAGTAGGAGCTAGTGACCCAACACCAGTAATTACATTGTCAGAAACTGTACGTGAACGTAACGATGCAGAGAAGATTGATCCAACAATAGCAACATTAACACGTTATGTTAAAGAAACAAAACATACAGATGAACAAATAAAAAATGCAATTACGGGTGAACATATTGCTAACAAAGCAATTACAGGAGAAATTCCAACTAATGGTGGAACTGTAGTAGTTAAAGTAACATATACAGATGGAAGCTCTGAAGATGTAAAAGTTCCTATTATAGTGACGCCGGAATTAACGCCAGTTAAGAATCTAAATGACTTAACAAACAAAGAAAAAGAATCTGTAAAAGCTAAAATACAAACGTTGAACCCAACAGCTACAAATATAGTTGTAAAAAATAATGGTGAAACAACACTAACTATACCTGACGTTACAACAGCTCCATTAACACCAGCACAAACGGTGAAAGAAGCAGATTCAAATAGA
>NZ_JUQO01000104.1 GCF_001074635.1 Streptococcus mitis | reverse complement strand
TGAGGTTGTAGATAAGACTGACGAAGTCAGTTACATATATCTACGGCAAGGCGAAGCTGACGCGGTTTGAAGAGATTTTCGAAGAGTATAAAATAACAGTATAGGAGAGGTAGAGAATGGAACGATTAGAAGATTACACTGCTTTTGACTTAGAATTTAATCAGCACGAAGGACAAACACACTTGATTCAGGTATCGGCAGTGCGTTTTAGAGATGGTCAGGAAATCGATGCCTATGATTCCTATGTCCATACTAGTGTGCCTCTAAAGAGTTTTATCAATGGTTTGACAGGGATTACAGCTGAGACCTTAAAAGATGCTCCACCAGTGGAAAAAGTTATCAAAGATTTCCAAGAGTTTGTGGGTTCTTTGCCGATGGTTGGATACAATGCTGCTAAAAGTGATTTGCCTATTCTAGCAGAGCATGATTTAGATTATAGCCAGCAGTATAAGGTGGATTTGTATGATGAAGCTTTTGAACGCCGTAGTTCGGATTTACATGGTATTGCCAATCTCAAATTGCAAACTGTTGCCTCGTTTCTTGGATTTCAAGGCCAGTCTCATAATAGTCTAGAGGATGCTCGGATGACGGCGCGTGTTTACGAGTCCTTTCTAGAGTCGGATCAAGCTAGAGAATTGTTAGAGAAAGAAAGTAGCCTATTAAACAATCCTTTTGGAGGCTTGGACTTGTCTCAATTATTTGACTAGGAGTGCCTATGAAACCTGAAAAACCTAAAAATCTAGGTTTTAGGAAAATCTACTTTAATCTAGATAAAATTCTCTTTCTCTTTTTCTTGATATTCATGATGATTGAGTTTGTCTGGTTACCACTTAATTCTTGGATTGCTGGACTTTTACTCCGTCAGACAGGTTATCTCTTTCTTTCCTACAACAATATTTTCGCTATTATAAAGGGTTCTCCCTTTGTTAGTTTTGCTTTATTTATTCTGGTAATCGTTAATTTACTGATTGCCTATTACCAGATAGGACTTCTCTTTATCGGAGCCCGGCACTTACTCTATCATGAAAAGAGAACTTTGCTGGAGTACAGTCGTAAGGTCTTTCGCCAAAGTTTCTTATTTATGAGACAAGTGACGATTTCCAAAATGGCCTTTATCTTCTTTTATGTCATGATGCTCTTTCCATTGATTCGAAAGATTTTAAAGATTTATTACCTCAATAAAATTGTCATTCCGGAATTCATAGTAGCCTATGTAGAAGACAAGTATTGGCTAGTAGGTATAGTGGTTACTATTCTGGCTTTACTTCTATTTTACATTTCAGTTCGTTTCATGTTTGCCCTACCTCAGCTTTTATTTGAGAAGAAAACAGTCAAAGAAGCAGTCAGATACAGTCTAGAGAAGACAAGAAAGCACTCCTGGTTTTATACTTGGAACTTGCTTTGGATTGTCGTCAAAACCTACCTATTTTTCATTCTTCTCTTGATTCCAATCTTAGCAAGTCAGGTACTGATGGATGGTCTGACCCATAAGGAATCTCTTGTATTAGGAATCATTAATTTTGTCTTGATTAAGAATTTCCACTATATGGCCTTGACTTACTTTCTCATTAAGTTTGTTTCCTTTTTGACAGGGGAGGAACTAGAAATCACTCCAAGGAGAAAGAAAGACCACTGGATGAGATGGGGAGTGATGGGCTGTGCTTGTATCTTTTTTGCTCTTGAGGGTTATGTTTATTTAGAAGCTCCAGTTTCACATAAACCTTTAATTATCTCTCATCGCGGTGTTTCAGATAAAAATGGTGTTCAAAATACCGTCCAATCACTAGAAAAAACCGCTCAGTTATCTCCAGATTTCGTTGAGACAGATGTTCAGGAAACAAAAGATGGCCAGTTTGTCATGATGCATGATGCCAATATCAAGAATCTGACAGGAGTTAATGCCAATCCTCAGGATCTAACTTTGGATGAATTAACTAAACTTGATATTTCTGAAAATGGCTATCATACAAAGGTATCTAGTTTTGATGATTACCTTAACAAAGCCAATGAATTGCATCAAAAACTCCTTATTGAAATTAAAACCAGTCGAAAAGATAGCCCAGATATGATGAAACGATTTATGGAAAAATATGGCACGGTTCTTAAGCAGAATGGTCACCAAATGCAATCTTTAGACTACCATGTGATTGACCAGGTGCTAGCCTACGATTCTCAAATTCCAGTCTATTTCATCCTACCTTATAATAGTATTTTTCCAAGAACCAAGGCTACAGGTTACACCATGGAGTATTCAACTTTAGATGAAAATTTTGTTAACAAGCTTTGGAATACCGATCAAAAATTGTACGTGTGGACCATCAATAGTTCAGAGTCCTTTGATAAATCTGTTCAGCTAGGAGCTGATGGCATGATAACGGATGACTTGGAAATGATTCAAGATCAGGTTACCATTGCCCAAGAAGACCCAGAGTATACGGATTTACTGTTCAAACAGGCTATGGAATTCTTTAATTTTTAGTAAGCAAAAAGAGGAACAGTTGTTCCTCCCATGATAGGCAAGTATTCTCTTGAATGCTTGTTTTTCTTATGCTTAGAATGGCAATTTTCCAGCGAAAGCACCCAGTTTTTTCTTGGTAGTTTCATCGATTTGCTCAAGAGCAGAGTTGATGGCTTGAACGGTCATATCAGAAAGAGTTTCGAGGTCTTCTGGGTCAACGACAGCTGGATTGAAGTCAATGCTGATAACTTTCTTATCTCCAGTTAAGGTTGCTTGGACAAGGTCTTGAGCAGATTTGCCAACAAATTGCATAGCAGCAAGTTCAGCTTGGCTTTGTTCCATCTGTTTTTGAAGTTTTTGTGCTTGACGCATCATGTTTTGCATGTTCATCATGATAATTTACAGTTTCCTTTTACAATTATTTATTTCCTATTTTATCAATTTTGAGGTTAAAAGTCTAATCTTTTTCAGAGTGAATCTAAGAATTGTGCTTAGCAGTGGACAATAAAAGTATATAAAAAACAAAGGATATCATCTTTAAAATTAAATAATGATTGTCCTTTGTTTATTTTTGTTTTAGTTCATTATACCCACTCACCGTCGTAATTGACACGGTAGCCGTCTGGGGTCGTTGTATTGATTGCGAGCGCTCCAGAGCTATAGGCATAGTACCATTTGCCAGCTACTTTCATCCAGCCTGTTTTCATAGCGCCTGAGTCTTGAAGGTAGTACCAGCTACCGTTATCTTTGAGCCAACCAGTCTTCATAGCGCCTGAACCGTCGAGATAGTACCAGCTACCGTCTTTTACCCAGCCTGTTTGCATCCAACCAGAGTTGTCAAAGCGATACCAAGTTCTATTTATTTTTTCCCAGCCGTTACTCGTGTATGAGCCGTCATTATGTTTAAACCACCAACGTCCGTTTGATCGAATCCAACTTCCGAAGTATTGGGAATGATTGACCCAACTTCTTAGTCGATTAAGAAATTCGGCAGGGTCATTGGTCTCATCGTCTAGTTTCTGACTTGAATTTGTATTTGCAGTTTTGGTTTTATGAGTTCCGATAGCCTTCAAGTCTTTGTCAAAAAGATTCGCCTTAGTCGCAAATGCTTGAATCTGAGAAGAATTTGCTTCTGTATATTGAATGGCCTTTCCATAACCACCAGCTAATTCTTCAGAGCCACCAGATGCTGTTCCGAAACTTTGTGCAACGGTAATCCATCCATTTTGAGTGGCAGGGTTTTCAAAGGCTGCAAGCCCCATATAGGTCAGTTTTGGATCAATTAAGGATTTATAGTGTCCAGTTTGACCAGAGACACTTGCCCCACTACGAGATTTGACGTAATCTGCTTTTTCCTCATACCATTGATTAATAGCTGTCATAAATCCGTCATAGTTCCAAGCCAAGTTTTCTGCTAGGGAGAAATTACCTGTAGGCCAAGCGCTCCAAATGTCCTTACTAGACAAGCGTGTGTGATTAATGGTGATAGAAGCTTCTGCTGCACGAACAAAGGCAGTTTTTTCTAGTGCAGTTGACCATTTGATAGGAACATAGCTAGTAACTAGACCTTCATCTGCTGCCTCTTTTCGAATAGTATTGATACGATTTAGAATAGCCTGCTTATCTGGCGTCAAGAAATTTCCTTCAATTCCAACTAAGCTAGTACCGGCAGAAGTACTAGTTACCTCTGAGTTCAAGATATGATAAGACTGATCATTGATTTCTTGAGTGGAAACCAGCCTATCATTAGCGACTACTGATTGTGGTGCAAGCGTTCCAGCTCCTAACAATGAAAGTGCTAGAACTGTAGCAAGTGTAAAGGCTTTAGCTTTTTGGTTCATTTTATCTCCTCCTATTTTTATTATAACATCTCCCTTGTACATAGTAAATCCAAATATAAAGTAGAAACCAGATACACAGATTTTACTTTTTTCAGTGACATAAAAAATAAGATGTATTAGCAGTTTTTGTCATATTTGATTGCATTTAGTGTATAATATAAAGAGAAAGTTATCATAAAAATTCCTTCATCAAGGAAGTCAAAGAACTCAATAACACAGGGATTCCATTCCCCTAGAAAGGTTAAATAAATGAAGTCATATAAGAAATTCACGATTCTTGCTCTGGCTCTTCTTGGATTCACTAGCCAAACAGTTCTAGCTAATGATGCTAGTCATTCTACGAATAACTCTACCGGTAGTTCAGCTACTAGCTCTGCAAATGCTTCTCAAGCAACTACAGAAAACCAGCCAACGACTCCTAGTTCGAGTGAGCAGGAGACAAAGCCAACTCTTCCTACTGAGTCTAAGCTACAAACTGGTTGGGTAAAAGAAGACGGGAAGTGGACTTATTATAGTCAAACGGGTGTCAAATTTACAGATACTCTTTATGAGGGCTATCTATTTGATAAGAATGGTTACTTACTTGAAAATAGCTGGTATCAGATGGCTAACAAGTGGTACTACGCCAATGGCTCAGGAAAATATCTGTCTAACCAATGGATTCAAATCAATGGTAAGTGGTATGCATTTGATCAAAATGGTGCTATGATGGCTAATATCTGGAAGGGAAATTATTACCTGAAATCCAGTGGGGCTATGGCAGATAAAGAATGGGTGTACGATCCTAACTACTCTAGCTGGTTTTATCTCAAGTCAGGTGGACGCTATGCTGAACAGCAATGGATTGGCTTTTACTATCTAAAATCTGGTGGCTATATGGCTCACAAAGAGTGGATTTATGATCAGGATTACAAAGCTTGGTATTATCTTAAAGAAGATGGCGTTTATGTCACTGGAACTTATACTATTAATGGAAGCAGCCATTTTTTCAAAGATAATGGTAAATGGGTTCAAGAACTTCCAAAAGGATTTGAAAAGGGGCACTATAGTAAAACTATCTTCCTAGATCCTGGGCATGGTGGACGTGATTCGGGCGCTTACTATTATGGAATAGCTGAAAAAGATTTGAATCTACAGGTCTCTCGTAAATTACGGAAACGTTTAGAGGAACTTGGATATACAGTTTTAACATCTCGTGATAGTGATGTGGATGTTGACTTTGTGACAGAGCGTTCTCGTATGGTAAATAAGACGAATGCAGACTTCTTTATTAGCATTCATTTTAACGCTACTGGGAATGACACAATACTGAATCTGGGGATACAGACTTATTCTTATAAGGAAGATGCAGGTTACCCGAGCAAGATTAATCAGTACTGGCATAATAATCCAGACCGTATAAGTGAAAGTAATCGTTTGGCAGCTAATCTTCATTCATCTCTCTTGGCTGAGACAGGAGCTAGAGATGCTGGGCTTTTGCAAGCCACCTTCGCTGTTCTTCGTGAGACTGCGAAACCTGCTGTGTTATTAGAATTGGGTTATATGGATAATCCAGAAGAAAACCAACGAATCCGTAGTGATCAATACCAAGATAAGTTAGTTGAAGGCATTATTAAAGGAATTCAAAAATATTACGCTGGAAATTAAGAGACTAGATTAAACTAAGCTTTGGAGATTTTCCTAGGCTTAGTTTTTTGCATTTGTAATGCTATTCATAACATTAAATTTTCTGAAAATTTATTAAAAAATGAGTGAAAATGTGGTATAATGAGACGTAAAATTAATTCAGGTTTCCTGAACCGATAGGAGTAAACAATGAAAAAACTAGGTTTTGTCCTTTTATCTTCAGCCTTGCTATTGACAGCTTGTGCTGTTAGGTTTGAAAAATCAGCAGATACAACTGGTTCATCTAAGGTTACAGCCTTATCTGAAGATAAGTAAAAAATGCTTGATAAGGCCACTGCTGATTACAAAACTTTTGTTCAAGAGCAAATCGATAAGCTATTGACAGATACGGAAGGCTTTATCAAACTGTTGAAAGAAGGTAAGTTAGAAGAAGCTAAGAAGGTTTATCCACTGATTCGTATGTCCTATGAGCGTTCAGAACCGATTGCCGAAAGTTTTGGTGAGTCAGATGTCAAGATTGACTTCCGTTTGGCAGACTATATGGACGAAAACAAGACAGAAGAAGGTTGGTCTGGTTTCCACCGTATCGAGCGTATCCTTTGGGAAGACAATACAACTAAAGGAACTGAAAATTAAGATAAGGAAGAGTAAGATTTGTCTAATAAAAAACTTTGTACTCTAGAAACCATCGTGTGGCTAGCTAGAGTGCAAAGTTTTTTTATTTTCTAGTTAAAATGAAGACTGTATTCTTTATAATCACAAGGATATTAAGAGAGCAGTGGATATTAAAATGATGATTTTGAATTTTTATTATTTTTGCTTTGTAGCAAGGTAACATAGTCACTTTTGGTGTGGAATAAGTGGGAAAGAAAAACAGTTCTTTGGGTTTGATCGATAAAGTAAAGCAAGATATATTGCCCGATAATTTTTCCTCTTGTGGGGTACTTACTATTGATTTTAAGTTCGATTTTTTCATCTGCATCAAAACCAGCTTCAGGAAAGGTTTCTAAACTTTTTAAGCCGTCTAGAATTTTGGCCGCAGTATTTTTAGCAGACTGGGGTGATAAAAGAACAGTAGTAATGTAGTCATGAATACTGTCAATTGCCTGACTCACTTCAGTAGATAGAATCACTTTATAAGCCATATCGTAGCCTCATATCGTCTAGGGAAGTCCCTTGTCCGGATTCGTATTCTCTTAAGGCGCGTTCAGATTGGACTTGTAGTTCCTGAATCAATCGCTCACGGTGTAAATCTTCTGCAGTTTTTATTGGCAAATCCTGTTCGAGTACAATCTGCTCGATAAAAAGACTAATAGCATCCGTCATAGTCATTCCTTTTTCCTTGATGATAGCTCTAGCTTGTTCCATTGATGACTCATTGATTTTAAAATTGTATTGCTTAGTAAGTGATGTAGTCATGGTATATCTCCAATCTATACTATATATAGCTAGTATATATCTTTTATACTTTTTAGGCAAGAAAAAACTTTGTACTCTAGAAACCATTGTGAGGCTAGCTAGAGTGCAAAGTTTTTTGAGTTTGGAACATGAAAACAGCAGTTGATTTCAAGAAACAAAAAAGAACAGCCAAAGCTGTCTTTTTATCATTATTTGAGACCGTATTTTTTGTTGAAACGATCCACGCGTCCATCTGCTTGAGTGAACTTTTGACGTCCAGTGTAGAATGGGTGTGAGTCTGATGAAATTTCCACACGGATCAATGGGTAAGTTTCGCCTTCGAACTCAACTGTTTCGTTAGAGCGTTTTGTTGAACCGCTAAGGAATTGGTAACCAGTAGTTGTGTCCATGAAGACAACTGGGCGATATTCTGGATGGATATCTTTTTTCATTTTGCAATATTTCCTTTCTGCCATGGTCTCTTTGCGAGCCATAGATTGTTACCATACTAGTCTATCAGATTATGAAAAGTTTGGCAAGTATTTTATCAGTTTTTAAGCAAGTTTTTTAACTTTTGGTAGATGATTTCGTTTTCCTCTAGGCTATAGGAATTAGCACCGCTTGCTAGAGGGTGGCCTCCACCATCATGTTCCTTGGCAATTTCATTGATAGGATGGATTTTACTGCGTAAGCGAACACGGTAGTGGCCATCAGCCTGTTCTACAAAAATTCCCCAGAGACTGACGCTGTCAATCCGACCAGGAGCTCCTACAATAGCGGCAGTTTCAGCATCGGTGACATTGAATCGTTTTAAGATTTCCTGACTCAGGATAACGCGAGCAGCACCATTTTCATCCACTTCCAGATGATCGTAGATGTAGCCTTGAAGTTTAGCAATTTTGTAACTCATAGTGTCCATTTTGCGAGTGAGAGCCGCAAAGTCAAAGTTCTGTTCTCTCAGAGAGGCAGCCAGACGGAGGGTCCGTGCAGTGGTAGAAGGGTAGAGGAAGCGACCTGTATCACCAACAATTCCTGCAAAGAGCAACTCAGCAGCGCGATCTGACAAGGCCAGTTGAGTTGTTTGGGCAAATAAGGTAATCATCTCGCTAGCGCTGCTTGAACTAGTATCCACCCAAGATAGGTCACCGTATATATCATCATTTGGATGGTGGTCAATCTTAATGAGAAAATCACCTTGACGATAGCGTTTATCATCAATACGAGCAGTATTCGCCGTATCACAGACGATGACAAGGGCACCTTGGTAGGCACTATCTTCAACAAGATCCATTTCAGCCATCCAAGTAAGAGTTGGTTCATCAAAACCAACTGCCTTGATAGTTTTTGCTGGGAAATGATGTTTGAGAAGAGCTTTCAATCCCACTTGACTTCCCAAGGCATCAGGGTCTGGTTTCATATGACGATGAATGATAATCGTGTCGTATTCTTTGATTTTTTCTAAAATTTGATGGCAAATGTCCATAAATAACCTCAATTCTTTCTCATTTCATTGTAGCACAAGAATTTTTATTTTTAAAATGAAAAAGATGTGATATAATGGAGAAAGATAAATTGAGGAGGACGATATGGCATTAGCAAAAATTGTATTTGCCAGTATGACCGGTAATACCGAAGAAATTGCAGATATTGTAGCAGACAAATTACGTGACTTGGGCTTGGATGTTGATGTTGATGAATGTACAACTGTTGACGCTTCAGACTTCTTGGAAGCAGACATCGCTATCGTTGCGACCTATACTTATGGTGATGGTGAATTGCCAGATGAGATGATGGACTTCTACGAAGACCTAGCAGATCTCAACTTGAATGGCAAAATCTACGGAGTGGTCGGCTCAGGAGATACCTTCTACGATGAATTCTGTAAGGCTGTTGATGACTTTGACCGTGTCTTTGTGTCAACAGGAGCAGAAAAAGGTTCAGAGTGTGTTAAAGTTGATCTTTCTGCCGAGGAAGAAGATATTGAACGCTTGGAACAATTCGCAGAAGAATTGGCTGCTAAAGTAGGATAAGCATAAAAGTGCGCTGATGTAATCAATCAGTGCATTTTTCTTATCGAGAGTTGGGATTTTACTAGCCTATTTGGTGGCTTTTTGATACAATAATTCAAATAAAGGAGGAGACTGTATGGATTTAGATATTATTCGTCAAGAAATTGATCAAATAGATGACCAAATTGTCAAACTGTTAGAAGAAAGAATGCATTTAGTTGAAGGGGTTGTTGCTTATAAGAAGGCTTCGGGTAAACCGATTTTAGATACCAAGAGAGAAGCAGTTATTTTTGAAAAGGTTAGGAGTCGTGTAGAGGACAAGCGCTATCAGGAGACTATTGTAGCGACTTTTTCGGACATACTCAAACGTTCGCGTGATTATCAGGATCAAAACATCAAATGAAAAAAGAACAATTTTATCCGCTAGGAATTTTTCTAGCTGCTATGTTGGGTGGATTGGTTCGCTACCTTGTTTCTACTTGGTTACCAGCCAGTCCAGATTTTCCTTGGGGCACTCTCTTTGTCAACTATCTGGGAATTTTCTGCCTGGTTTATCTTGTTAAGGGATATCTGGTCTATAAGGGAACCAGTAAGGGCTTGGTTTTAGCACTGGGTACAGGTTTTTGTGGTGGTTTGACAACCTTTTCTAGTCTAATGCTTGATGCTGTAAAATTACTGGATACAGGGCGTTATCTTAGTTTGATCATGTATTTGCTTTTGAGTATCGGTGGAGGCCTGATTTTAGCTTACTATTTAGGGAGGAAGAAATGGTAATCGTCTATCTTGCAATTGCTTGTGGTTTAGGAGCTTTAGTGCGCTATTTCTTTTCCCGCTATAATCAAGCATCTAAATTGCCACTCGGAACGCTCATAGCCAATCTTTTGGGTTGTTTTTTAATTGGATTATTCTACAATCATGTGGAGTCCAAGGAAGTCTATGCTATTCTAGCAACTGGATTTTGCGGAGGTTTGACAACTTTTTCGACCTTGAATGATGAACTGCAAAGACTGTTAAGTGATAAGAAGGTCTTTTATTCTTACCTGACTTTGACCTACCTAGGTGGTTTGGTTGCGATTTTTTTAGGAATTCTGCTATAAATTTCTTTACTTTTTTGTGGAAATTTGGTAAACTGTATCTTGTGTGTAATGGACGCACAAAAATACAGTTTATCCGCTGAGGAAGATTCCTCAAGATTGACAAAGATAGGAGAATAAAATGAATCCATTAATCCAAAGCTTGACTGAAGGTCAACTTCGTACAGATATCCCATCATTCCGTCCTGGTGACACTGTTCGTGTACACGCGAAAGTTGTCGAAGGTAACCGTGAACGTATCCAGATTTTTGAAGGTGTTGTTATCGCACGTAAAGGTGCTGGTATCTCAGAAAACTACACAGTTCGTAAAATCTCTAACGGTGTAGGTGTTGAGCGTATCTTCCCAATCCACACTCCACGTGTTGAAAAAATCGAAGTTGTTCGTTACGGTAAAGTACGTCGTGCGAAATTGTACTACTTGCGTGCTCTTCAAGGTAAAGCAGCTCGTATCAAAGAAATCCGTCGTTAATTCGACTAAAAAACTCTGCTCATTTAGCAGAGTTTTTATCTAGCTCCCTTAGTTCAATGGATATAACAACTCCCTCCTAAGGAGTAGTTGCTGGTTCGATTCCGGCAGGGGGCATATAAACTATTGATTTTACTGGGTGTTTGAGGTGTTCTGCCCCAAATTTGCTCCTAAATTACAAGAATTATATAAAGTGTTGACATAGGTTTGATAAGCAACCCCTAGAATTACTTTGACAAATTATCATGAATTATAAAATTTGGAGTACTAATGGTCGATAAAGATTGTTCTTTTGATAAGGTAAAAGTTATCTTAAACGGAACTAGCAATTTTTATATTTCTTCAAATGAAGAATTGAATAAATGCTTAGATCATGTTGTTCAGTTGATTTCGGATTCATATGTTTTATATATAAATAATTCATATACCTCCTCCTCTTTTTTAGCTATTAGTGTGCTAGAAGAGGTTGGAAAAATTCAAATGGGAATATTTATTAAAGGTTCAGATTCCTATGTGAGAAAAGATAAATTAAGAGATCATAAGTCTAAACAAATTGTTGGAGCGAGCTACACTATTTGTATGGGAGAAAGGATTAACAATGTAATTTCTAATGAAAATTTAGAAAAGATATTTCAATTTATTTATTCTGGTGAATTAAAAGATTTAAGAGAAAAAGCAATTTATTGTGATAGAAAAAATAACAATATCGTGACACCAAAAGATTTAATTACTCAAGAACTTGCAAGAAATCTACTTTTATTTGCGATAGAATCATTTGATGATAATCTGGTTGGATGGACAGATTACTCAATCGAGTTATCAAAGAAAACTGATTTATTTTTTGAAATTATTGCTAATTCTAAGATGAAATAGACAAAAAACCGCTCAGCTGAGCGGTTTTCGTCTATTCTATTCTTTCCTTTTACAATACCCACGTACGGATGGCATGGGCAACGCCAGATTCATCATTAGATTTAGTGATGTATTTGGCGATTTTTTTGATTTCTGGATTTCCATTTTCCATGACAACGGGGTTTCCAACGACTTCCAGCATGGCGCGGTCATTTTCTTCGTCACCGATAGCCATGGTTTCATCTTTAGTCAATCCTAGTTTTTCAGCTAGGTGAGTGATAGCTGAACCTTTGTCAACATTCTTTTTAAGGAGTTCGAGGTAGAAAGGAGCGGATTTGTTGATGGAGTAGCGTTCGTAAAATTCTGCTGGAATTTTTTCAATCGCAGCATCGAGAATCTCAGGCTCATCGATGAACATACACTTGACGATTTCCTTGTCAGCCATTTCTTCAGGAGTGCGGTAGAAAATAGGCATGCTGACGAGGGTTGATTCGTGCACCGTGTATTTTCCGATATTGCGATTTGCAGTATAGATACCGTCCTTGGTAATGGCATGCATGTGGACACCGAGCTTGCGACTGAGGAATTCCATATCCAGATAATCCTCATAGGTTAAGGATTCGCTGATAATCTCATGTCCAGTAGCAGTTTCTTGGACAAGGGCACCGTTGAAGGTCACCACATAGTCACCCTCGTCTCTCAACTGCAAGTCGTCCAGAAGTTTGGCAACACCTGCGATAGGGCGGCCAGTTGCAATTACGACTTTGACACCAGCTTCTTTGGCATCTTGGATGGCAGAAAAGACTTCAGGAGTGATTTCCTTTTGGCTGTTAACTAGGGTTCCGTCAATATCGACGGCGATTAGTTTAATACTCATAAATTTCCTCTTCTAGTTTTTATTTGGGGTAAAATGATCGTTCTCAATCAAGTGTAAAAATTGCTGGGTGATACTTGCGAAGATGCTGTTTTGGTCCAACATTTCCTTTGGAAAATAGAAACGATTATCTCCGTGACGACTACCAGCAAGGGATTGGACGATAGGAGATAGGCTAGAGAGTTCGGCCAGTTCTCCATTTTTTTGTAAAATCTCAATCTGTGTTCGTGGATTTTCAGATTCGGGACGATAGATATCATAAGGGAGGTCAAAGTTCTTATGAATGGCAGTATAGTAGTCGGGATCGAATCCGATGTCCTCAACCAATTTTCTCATGCTAGCGAGTTGGTCTTGATCTTCTTGTGAAAAGGTAATGGATTTAAAGACCTTGCGGTTGACAAAGCGTTGCGACAAGTCTGCGAGAATCTTGTCAGGACTGGTCATCCAGAGTTGGAAGTAGGTATTCATCACACCATCATCCAGAGCCAGATAATCAGACAAGGTCACATTTTTTTCAAAGAATGGCAGGAGGTGTGGGGAAGTTCGTGCAAAGAAGTCTTTGTCCTCAGGATAGAGTTCCTTGGCGCGCTTGAGGAGATTCTGTAGGAGAACTTCCATGGCGCGTGTTGCGGGGTGGAAATAAACCTGCATGTACATCTGGTAGCGACTGAGGACGTAGTCTTCGATGGCGTGCATGCCATTACGCTGAAAGGCGATCCCATTTTCTACAGGGCGAATGACTCGGAGGATTCGAGTCAGGTCAAATTCCCCATAGGATGCTCCTGTAAAATAGGAGTCACGCAAGAGATAGTCCATGCGGTCTGCATCAATTTGACTAGAAATGAGTTGCACGACCTGCTTGTTAGGATAGGTATGGTCGATGACACTGGCTACCTTTTCTGGAAAATCTGGCGCCACTTGTAGCAGAACTTGGTGAATCTCTGTCTCAGGACTTTGGATAATCTCCTGAGTAATGGCCTCATGATCTGTATCAAAGAGATGTTCAAAAGTATGGGAGTAAGCACCATGCCCAAGGTCATGTAGGAGAGCAGCGGTCATGGTCAAGAGAGACTCAGCAGGATTCCATTCCTCAGGATATTTTTCTTCAAAAATCTCCGTGATGCGTCGAGCAATCTCATAGACTCCAAGACAATGGGAGAAGCGACTGTGTTCTCCACCGTGGAAGGTATAACTGGAAGTTCCCAGTTGTTTGATACGACGCAAACGCTGAAATTCTTTTGTATTAATCAAGTCGTAGATGATTTGATTATTGACATGGATGTAGTTGTGAACTGGGTCACGGAATACTTTTTCGTTCATATGACCATTATAGCAAAAAGCTAGAGTTTTTGGTAAAATAGTAGAACAAGAGACAAGAAAGAGGACTTGATGTGAAGATTCGGATGCGAAATACGATTCAGTTTGATGAACAGTTAGAAGTGATTGACCAGCTCTATGATGTAGAAGTGCATGAAAAGGGAGATTATAGCTACCTGCTTTTTTATAATGAGGAAAAGGAAAAAGTAGTTATTAAATTTCATGATCAAGAACTGGTGATGAGTCGATTTTCCAATCCCAAGACCATTATGCGCTTTCTAAAAAATAGCGATAGTTTAGCCTATATTCCCACACCTATAGGCATGCAGGAGTTTATCATCCAAACGAGTCGCTATGAAGTGGATGGACAAAAGATTTATTTAGACTATCAATTACAAAATCAAGAGGGACAACCCTTTGCCAGCTATCAATTGGAAATTACTTGGGGCTAGGCTCATGTCTTTTTCAAATTTACCTGGCTATCTTCTCGAATTAGCCTGCTAATGTGGTAGATTAGGCTATTTTTTGGTATAATAAAAGTTATGGAAATTGAAAAAACCAATCGTATGAATGCGCTCTTTGAATTTTATGCGGCGCTTTTGACAGATAAGCAAATGAATTATATCGAACTCTACTACGCTGATGATTATAGCCTTGCTGAGATTGCCGAGGAGTTTGGTGTCAGTCGTCAGGCTGTCTATGACAATATCAAGCGGACAGAAAAGATTCTGGAAGATTATGAGATGAAGTTGCACATGTACTCGGACTACATTGTCCGCAGTCAGATTTTTGATCAGATTTTGGAGCGCTATCCCAAGGATGACTTTCTGCAGGAGCAGATAGAAATTTTAACAAGCATTGATAATAGAGAATAAGAGGAAGAAAAATGGCATTTGAAAGTTTAACAGAACGTTTGCAGAACGTCTTTAAAAATCTACGTAAAAAAGGAAAAATCTCTGAATCTGATGTCCAAGAGGCAACCAAAGAAATTCGCTTGGCCTTGCTTGAGGCCGACGTTGCCTTGCCCGTTGTAAAGGACTTTATCAAGAAAGTTCGTGAGCGTGCAGTCGGGCATGAGGTCATTGATACCCTTAATCCTGCGCAACAGATTATTAAAATCGTTGATGAGGAACTGACAACCGTTTTAGGTTCTGATACAGCAGAAATTATCAAGTCACCTAAGATTCCGACGATTATCATGATGGTCGGTTTGCAGGGGGCTGGTAAAACAACTTTTGCTGGTAAATTGGCCAATAAACTCAAGAAAGAAGAAAATGCTCGTCCTTTGATGATTGCGGCGGATATTTATCGTCCTGCTGCCATTGACCAGCTTAAGACCTTGGGGCAACAGATTGATGTGCCTGTTTTTGCACTTGGGACAGAGGTTCCAGCTGTGGAGATTGTTCGTCAAGGTTTGGATCAAGCCCAAGCCAATCACAACGATTATGTCTTGATTGATACGGCGGGTCGTTTGCAGATTGATGAACTTTTGATGAATGAGCTTCGTGATGTAAAAGCATTGGCTCAACCAAATGAAATTTTGCTCGTGGTTGATGCCATGATTGGTCAAGAAGCGGCCAATGTTGCGCGTGAGTTTAATGCTCAGTTGGAAGTGACTGGGGTCATCCTTACCAAGATTGATGGTGATACTCGTGGTGGTGCGGCTCTATCTGTTCGACACATTACTGGAAAACCAATCAAGTTCACTGGTACAGGTGAAAAGATTACGGACATCGAAACCTTCCACCCAGACCGTATGTCTAGCCGTATCCTTGGTATGGGGGATATGCTTACGTTGATTGAGAAAGCTTCTCAGGAATACGATGAGCAAAAAGCCCTTGAAATGGCTGAGAAGATGCGTGAAAACACTTTTGATTTCAATGATTTCATTGATCAGTTGGATCAGGTGCAAAACATGGGACCGATGGAAGACTTGCTCAAGATGATTCCAGGTATGGCTAACAACCCAGCACTTCAAAACATGAAGGTGGATGAGCGTCAGATTGCGCGCAAACGTGCTATTGTGTCTTCAATGACACCTGAAGAACGTGAAAATCCAGATTTGTTAAATCCAAGCCGTCGCCGTCGTATCGCTGCTGGTTCTGGAAATACATTTGTCGAAGTCAATAAATTCATCAAGGACTTTAACCAGGCTAAACAGCTCATGCAGGGTGTCATGTCTGGGGATATGAACAAAATGATGAAGCAAATGGGAATCAATCCAAACAACCTTCCTAAAAATATGCCAAATATGGGAGGAATGGATATGTCTGCCCTTGAAGGAATGATGGGACAAGGTGGGATGCCTGACTTGTCAGCTCTCGGAGGAGCAGGAATGCCAGATATGAGTCAGATGTTTGGTGGCGGACTCAAAGGTAAAATCGGTGAATTTGCCATGAAACAGTCTATGAAACGTATGGCTAACAAAATGAAAAAAGCGAAGAAGAAACGTAAGTAAGACAAAGGAAGGCCGCAGGGCTTTCCTTTTTTACAAAGAAGAAAAATGAGCACTTCCGTAATTGGAAATGCTCGTTTTTTTGATGTGTTTAGACCCTTATACTCAATGAAAATCAAAGAGCAAACTAGGAAGCTAGCCGCAGGTTGCTC
>NZ_JUQO01000103.1 GCF_001074635.1 Streptococcus mitis | reverse complement strand
GCTAGTTTCCTAGTTTGTTCTTTGATTTTCGTTGAATTTTATTTGATAAAAAGAAATGCTCCTCCAAAACGGAAGAGCATCTTTTATTGTGATTTTGATTCAGTTTCTGCAGACTCGGGATGGAGTTCTTGGTAACTTGGTGCTTTGAAAAGGTCAGTACTGGTCTTACCTTGTCGTTGGCTAAAGAGACTGGTTGATTGACTACCTTTTTCCTGTTCAATCTTTTGCAGAATTGGCAAGGAATTGAGGTAAGAAATACTTTCTGTATCAACTTTTCCAAGATGATCTGCTTGGTAGAAACGGATCAAATCGCCAGTTTGAATCTGGTCGCTGATTTTTAGCTGTTGGCTGGCTGCATGCCGAACGATTTCTAGTTCAGTTTGAGCTTGTTCATCAAGATTACTGATTTCAAGACCGCTTTCAGTATAGTAGGTTCGTCCGTCGTAGCTAGTATATTTTGGCGTGACGAAGGAATTGGCAGTCCGAAAGGCAACGATTTCTTGGTGGTCTGGTGATAGGAGGTCTTGTCCAACTTGAAGGAAGGAACTGGATTCGATAGCAAGGAGGTGTTCGAGAGTCGGTAAGATATCGATTTGTCCACCGTAGGTATTGATGATTTGTCCTTTTTCATAGCCAGGCATGACCACCATAAAAGGCACTCGTTGCAACATGGCATTGTCGTAATTAGACCAGTTCTCAGAAGTCTTGCCAATTAAAGGTGCCAGGTCAGGATTGCGGGAATTGGAAATGCCATAATGGTCTCCGTAAATGACGATGATGGATTTTTCATAGAGGCCGCTTTCTTTGAGATAGTCAAAGAAGGCCTTGATAGCACTATCCAGATAGTTAGCTGTTTGGAAGTAGCCGTTGATTGTTTCATCTTTGGTTTTAGCCAGTGGGAAACCAAGCTCATCGCCTGTCAGATTGCTAGCATAAGGATAGTGATTGGACACCGTGATATATTTAGCATAAAAAGGCTGCTGTAAATGCTCCAGATACTGAATAGAATCTTTCATCATGATTTTATCATTTAAACCATATTGGAAAGAATTGCTACTGTCTTGCTTAGTAAAATAGGAAGCATCAAAGAAGTATTGGTAACCCCATTGTTTGTAGGTCGTATTTCGGTTCCAGAAGGTCCCGATATTACCGTGAAAGACGGCACTCGATTGATAGCCGTTTTTTGATAGGATAAAAGGAGCAGCCTGCTGGGTATTGGTACCACCGTAATTGACCATGAAAGAACCTTGGTCAAGTCCAAACAAACCAGTCTCCAGCATGGTTTCCGCATCTGAGGTCTTACCAGCCTTGACTTGGTTAAAGATATTCGAAAAGGCTAGGGTTGATTGCGAATGGTAGAGGGAGTTGAGGAAGGGAGTGACTTCATGCTCAGTTCCATCTATGTTGAGTTTATAGTCCAGTAGGAACTGCTGAAAACTCTCCAAGTGGAGATAAATCACATTTTTCCCTTTGGCTAAGCCGAAATAGTCTGGATTGGGTTTAGCAGAATGTTCTTGAATATAATCTGTAATAGGTTGAAGATCAGTCTCAGAGGCCTTGGCACGTTCTTTGTTTGCACTGTAGGATTGGTTGGCACTATAGCCTAAAAAGGCTGGCAAACTGAGGGCGCGAACAACATAATAATTCGAAAATCCTCGCGATAGGAGATCGGGACGCTCAATTTCAGCCAAGAAAAGATTAGCAGAAAAGAGCAAGGCTGAGAGTGCAGTGATAGCAACACTGGAGCGGAATTTGAAAGGTCTCCTGTCCAGCTTGATGAGTTTTTTATAGAAAAGGAAAGCCAGCAATGGGAAATCCATAAAATAGATGAAATCCCAAGGACGCAGTAACTCTAATTCCGCAGTGCCGACAGACACCTTGCTGACCACCTTCATGGTATTAGCCGTGATAAAGTCGCTAAATTCTCGATAGTAAAAGACATTGGAATAGAGCCAAATGAATAAAAGGCTATAAATAGCTATACTCAGGCCATAAAAGATCTTGGTTGACCGAGCATAGAGGGCTAGAGCCAGCAGGAGGAGTCCCAAAGGAAGGGGGTTGAAAAAGGCGATAAAGGCAAGGTAATTTCCCTGCAACTTGCCCACTTGAATATCTAAATTAAAGTCAACGGTATAGGCTAATAAGGTTTTGAGCCAATAGAGGATTAAAAGGGTTAGGACAAAACCCAGTCTGGTACCCATGGCTTTTTGGATTTTGTTAAAATTAATTCTCACACATTTACTTCCTAATTTTTTATTAGTATTAGTATACCATTTTTTAAAAGAAGAGTAAAAAAGCAAGGGTAGTTTCTTTTTTGAGAATTGGCTAAAAGTTTGATATAATGGTAGTTATGAATAGAATAAGAGTTAGTAAAAGGGTTGAAAAGAAACTCGCCAAAGGTCTGGTTTTACTAGAAGCCAGTGATCTTGAGAATGTCAATCTTAAGGATCAGGAAGTAGAAGTGCAGAGTCAGGAAGGAACCTTTCTTGGGACTGCCTACCTTTCCCAGCAAAACAAGGGCTTGGGCTGGTTTGTTAGTAAGGACAAGGTGACCTTCAATCAAGCTTTCTTTGAAATGCTGTTTAGACAAGCTAAAGAAAAGAGAAGCGCCTACTATCAAGATGATTTGACAACTGCCTTTCGTCTCTTCAACCAAGAGGGAGATGGCTTTGGCGGTCTGACAGTGGACCTTTATGGCGACTATGCTGTCTTTTCTTGGTATAACTCTTATGTTTATCAGATTCGTCAGACCATCTCAGAAGCCTTTAGACAGGTTTTTCCTGAGGTGTTAGGGGCCTATGAGAAGATCCGCTTTAAGGGTTTGGACTATGAATCAGCCCATGTTTATGGTCAAGAAGCACCTGACTTTTTCACTGTTTTGGAAAATGGTGTTCTGTATCAAGTCTTTATGAATGATGGTTTGATGACAGGGATTTTTCTAGATCAGCACGAGGTTCGTGGGAGCTTGGTTGATGGTTTAGCTATGGGTAAATCCTTGCTCAATATGTTTTCCTACACAGCAGCCTTTTCAGTAGCTGCGGCCATGGGAGGAGCTAGCCAGACAACTTCTGTTGACCTAGCCAAACGTTCACGAGAATTGTCGGAAGCGCATTTTCAGGCAAATGGAATCAGTACAGACGACCATCGTTTTATAGTCATGGATGTCTTTGAATATTTCAAATACGCTAAGAGAAAAGGCTTGACCTACGATGTGATTGTCCTAGATCCGCCTAGCTTTGCTCGGAATAAAAAACAAACTTTCTCTGTGGCTAAGGATTATCACAAGTTGATTTCCCAGAGTCTTGAGATTTTAAATCCGGGAGGAATCATCATTGCCAGCACCAATGCTGCCAATGTTTCCCGTCAGAAATTTACAGAACAAATTGATAAAGGCTTTGCAGGAAGAAGTTACCAGATTTTAAATAAATACGGTCTTCCAGCAGACTTCGCCTATAATAAAAAAGATGAAAGTAGTAATTACCTCAAGGTGATTAGTATGAAGGTTAGTAAATGAAATTAATCGTTTCAGTAATGCCAAGAAGTTTAGAGGAGGCCCAGGCTCTGGATGCCACGAGGTACCAGGATGCTGATATCATTGAATGGCGTGCCGACTATCTGCCTAAAGAAGCGATTTTGCAGGTGGCTCCAGCTATTTTTGAAAAATTTGCAGGTCGTGAATTGGTTTTCACGCTGCGAACTCGTTCTGAAGGGGGAGAAATCGAACTTTCTCCAGAAGAATATATCCATCTGATCAAGGAAGTGGCGCAACTCTATCAACCAGACTATATTGATTTTGAGTACTATAGCTACAAGGATGTTTTTGAGGAAATGCTGGACTTCCCAAATCTCGTTTTGAGTTACCACAATTTCCAAGAAACACCTGAAAATATGATGGAAATCTTGTCAGAGTTGACGAGCCTAAATCCAAAACTTGTTAAGGTTGCGGTGATGGCTCATACGGAGCAGGATGTTTTAGACTTGATGAACTATACACGAGGCTTTAAAACCCTCAATCCTGAACAGGAATATGTGACCATTTCTATGGGCAAGGTGGGCAAGGTCTCTCGTATCACTGCGGATGTGACAGGTTCTAGCTGGTCCTTTGCTAGTCTAGATGAGGCCAGTGCCCCAGGTCAGATTTCCCTAGCTAACATGAAAAAAATTCGGGAGATTTTGGATGAAGCTTGATGGCTATACACGTTTAGCTGCCGTTGTTGCCAATCCTATTAAGCATTCTATTTCCCCCTTCATCCACAACAGCGCCTTTGAGGCGACAGCTACCAACGGTGCTTATGTAGCTTGGGAGATTGAAGCGGGTGATTTGGCAGAAACAGTGGCCAATATTCGTCGCTACCAGATGTTTGGCATCAACCTGTCCATGCCCTATAAGGAGCAGGTGATTCCTTATTTGGATGTGCTGAGCGATGAAGCGCGCTTGATTGGTGCGGTTAATACGGTTGTCAATGAGAATGGCAATTTAATTGGATATAATACAGATGGCAAGGGATTTTTTAAGAGCTTGCCTTCTTTTACAATTTCAGGTAAAAAGATGACCCTGCTGGGTGCAGGTGGTGCGGCGAAATCAATCTTGGCACAGGCTATTTTGGATGGTGTCAGTCAGATTTCAGTCTTTGTTCGTTCAGTTTCTATGGAAAAAACAAGACCTTACCTGACCAAGTTACAGGAGCAGACAGGCTTTAAAGTAGACTTGTATGCTTTAGAAGATGTTCCTGAACTGCAAGCAAGGATTGCTGAGGCTGATTTACTGGTCAATGCGACAAGTGTAGGGATGGATAGTCAATCATCTCCAGTTCCTGAAAACATTGTCCTACCAGAAACTCTTTTAGTAGCAGATATCATTTACCAACCCTTTGAAACACCATTTTTAAAATGGGCCAGAAGTCAGGGAAATCAAGCAGTCAATGGTCTGGGAATGTTGCTCTATCAAGCTGCAGAAGCTTTTCAACTGTGGACAGGAAACGAAATGCCGACAGAAGAGATTTGGCAGTCCTTAACAGAAAAATACCAATAAAGAAAAGGAGATTCTCCTATGAAAATCAGAATCGATATTCCTCATCATCCTTATGATATTCAGATTGAAAAAGGTTGTCTGGCTCAGGCTGGTCAATGGTTGCGAGAACTCTGGCAACCACAAAAGGTAGTCATTGTGACAGATAACCATGTAGCTTCTCTTTATGCAGAGAAGGTCAAGCTCAGCCTAGAAGATGCTGGTTTTCAGGTAGCAGTTTTTGACTTTTTAGAAGGGGAAGAAAGAAAGAATTTAACCACTGTCCAGAAAGTCTATGAATTTTTAGTCAAGCAAGGCCTAACTCGTAGCGATGGAATCGTGGCTCTTGGTGGCGGTGTCGTCGGGGACCTGGCTGGTTTTGTAGCCTCTACCTATATGCGGGGTATTCATTTTGTTCAGATACCGACTAGCTTGACAGCCCAGGTGGATTCTTCTATCGGCGGAAAGACAGGTGTCAACACTCCATTTGCTAAGAATATGGTGGGTACCTTTGCCCAACCAGATGGGGTTCTGATTGACCCGCTTGTCCTTGAAACGCTTGGAAAAAGAGAGTTGATTGAAGGGATGGGGGAGGTCATCAAGTATGGCTTGATTGAGGATCCAGAACTTTGGGCTCTTTTGACAGAGCTGGATGGTTCTGTTGAGAGCATTCTGGAACATGCAGAGACCTTGATTGAACATTCTTGTCAGGTCAAGCGCAAGATGGTAGTTGAGGATGAGTTGGACAATGGTGTTCGCCTTTACCTCAATTTTGGCCACACTATTGGCCATGCCATCGAAGCGACTGCCGGTTATGGCAAGGTCATGCATGGAGAGGCTGTAGCTATGGGAATGGTACAGATTTCCAAGGTAGCTGAGGGAAAAGGCCTTATGCCAGAAGGGATAACCCAGTCTATTACAGCTATGTGTCAGAAATTTGGACTACCTGTTGACTATGAAAACTGGGATGTTGACAAGCTTTATCAGGCTTTGACTCATGATAAGAAAGCGCGTGGCAATACCTTGAAATTGGTCTTGGTACCAGAGCTTGGTTCAGCGACCATTCACCCAGTTTCTCTGGAAGAGATGAAAGACTATTTGGTAAAATAAGGAGAGTGTATGAGATATTTAACTGCAGGAGAATCACACGGTCCCCGTCTGACGGCTATCATTGAAGGAATTCCAGCTGGACTACCTTTGACAGCAGAGGATATCAATGAGGACCTTAAACGCCGTCAGGGTGGTTACGGTCGTGGTGGCCGTATGAAGATTGAGAGCGACCAAGTTGTCTTTACTTCAGGCGTTCGTCATGGGAAGACGACAGGGGCTCCCATTACCATGGATGTCATCAATAAGGACCACCAAAAATGGCTGGATATTATGTCTGCGGAAGACATTGAAGAGCGACTTAAAAGCAAACGAAAAATCACCCATCCTCGCCCAGGACATGCCGATTTGGTTGGGGGCATCAAGTACCGCTTTGATGATTTGCGTAATTCCTTGGAGCGCTCATCAGCTCGTGAAACCACCATGCGGGTGGCAGTTGGCGCAGTAGCCAAACGCCTCTTGGCTGAGCTAGATATGGAGATTGCCAACCATGTCGTAGTCTTTGGTGGCAAGGAAATCGATGTACCTGAAAATCTGACAGTCACTGAGATTAAGGAACGAGCTGCCCAGTCTGATGTTTCTATTGTCAACCAAGAAAGAGGACAGGAAATCAAGGATTATATTGACCAAATCAAACGTGACGGTGATACCATCGGTGGGGTTGTGGAGACAGTCGTTGGAGGTGTTCCAGTTGGTCTTGGTTCCTATGTCCAATGGGACAGAAAATTAGATGCCAGACTTGCCCAAGCAGTTGTCTCTATCAATGCCTTTAAAGGGGTGGAATTTGGTCTTGGCTTTGAAGCTGGTTATCGTAAAGGCAGCCAGGTCATGGATGAAATTCTCTGGTCTGAAGAAGACGGCTATACTCGCCGTACCAATAATCTAGGTGGCTTTGAAGGTGGTATGACCAATGGGCAACCCATCGTTGTTCGAGGCGTGATGAAACCCATTCCTACTCTCTATAAGCCTCTTATGAGTGTGGATATCGAAACCCACGAACCTTACAAGGCAACCGTGGAGAGAAGTGATCCGACCGCTCTTCCAGCTGCCGGAGTGGTCATGGAAGCCGTTGTGGCTACGGTTCTGGCACAAGAAATCCTTGAAAAATTCTCATCAGATAATCTTGAGGAATTAAAAGAAGCGGTAGCCCAACACCGAGACTATACAAAGAACTATTAAGGAGTTCCTATGGCAAAAACAATCTATATCGCAGGTCTTGGTTTGATTGGTGCCTCTATGGCACTCGGTATCAAACGCGATCATCCAGATTATGAAATTTTAGGTTATAATCGCAGTCAAGCTTCGAGAGATATTGCCTTGAAAGAAGGCATGATTGACCGTGCAACGGATGATTTTGCCAGTTTTGCTCCTTTGGCAGATATCATCATTCTCAGCTTGCCAATAAAGCAAACCATTTCCTTTATTAAGGAATTGGCCAACTTGGACTTGAAAGAAGGCGTGATTATCTCAGATGCTGGTTCGACCAAGTCAGCCATTGTGGATGCAGCGGAGCAGTATTTGGCTGGCAAATCTGTTCGCTTTGTCGGGGCCCATCCCATGGCTGGTAGTCACAAGACAGGAGCTGCTTCTGCGGATGTCAATCTTTTTGAAAATGCTTATTATATCTTCACGCCTTCGAGCCTGACAAGTCCTGACACACTTGAGGAAATGAAGAGCTTGCTTTCAGGTCTTCATGCCCGTTTTATCGAGATTGATGCCAAGGAGCATGATCGAGTGACTTCTCAGATTAGCCATTTTCCTCATATTCTGGCTTCTAGTCTCATGGAACAGACCGCGGTCTATGCTCAAGAACATGAGATGGCAAGGCGCTTTGCGGCGGGTGGTTTTCGAGATATGACTCGGATTGCAGAGAGTGAACCAGGTATGTGGACCTCCATTCTCTTGTCCAACCGTAAAACAATTTTAGATAGAATTGAGGATTTCAAGGAGCGTTTGGACGAGATTGGACAAGCTATCAGCAAGGGAGATGAAGAGCAAATCTGGAACTTTTTCAACCAAGCGCGTGAGCAACGTCAGGCCATGGAAATTCATAAACGTGGCGGTGTGGATAGCTCTTATGACCTTTATGTCGATGTTCCCGATGAAGAAGATGTCATCCTGAGGATTTTGGAACTACTACGTGGAACTTCCTTGGTTAATATTCACATCAATGAGGAAAACCGTGAAGATATTCACGGGATTCTACAAATTTCATTTAAAAATGCTCAAGACTTAGAAAGAGCTGAGCATCTAATAACAGAAAACACTGACTACACAGTTGTCATCAAATAAGGAGAAGAACATGTCAAATATTTACGATAGTGCAAACGAACTCAGTCGCGGTCTACGCGAATTACCAGAATACAAGGCTGTCAAAGCAGCTAAAGATGCGATTTCAGCAGATGCTGAGGCAAGCAAAATCTTTACAGAGTACGTTGCCTTCCAAGAGGAAATTCAAAGACTAGCGCAGACAGGTCAAATGCCAGATGCGTCCTTCCAAGCTAAGATGGAAGGCTTTGGCAAGCAGATTCAGGGGAACAGCCTCTTGTCAGAATTCTTTACCAAGCAACAACAATTGGCAATTTACCTTTCTGACATTGAAAAAATTGTTTTCGAACCAGTTTCAGAATTGCTAAAATAAGAAAATAACTATCCTAAAGTCAGGAATTTTTAAGGAATTTCTGGCTTTTTATGATAAAATAGGTAAAAGTATTGCAAGTATGAGGTCCAGTATGAAACTAAAAACAAACATTCGCCACTTACACGGCAGTATCCGCGTTCCAGGTGACAAGTCTATCAGTCACCGTTCCATTATCTTTGGAAGTTTGGCTGAGGGTGAGACAAAGGTTTATGATATTTTAAGGGGCGAGGACGTGCTCTCAACTATTCAAGTTTTTCGTGACCTTGGTGTTGAGATTGAGGATAAAGATGGGGTTATTACCATTCAAGGTGTCGGTATGGACGGCCTAAAAGCTCCGCAAAATGCCCTTGATATGGGAAATTCTGGCACCTCTATTCGCCTGATTTCAGGTGTCCTTGCGGGTGCAGACTTTGAAGTAGAAATGTTTGGAGATGACAGTCTTTCCAAACGACCTATGGACCGTGTGACGATTCCATTAAAAAAAATGGGCGTCAGCATTTCGGGACAAACTGAGCGAGACCTGCCTCCTCTTCACTTAAAAGGGACGAAAAACCTAAGACCTATTCATTATGAATTGCCAATTGCCTCAGCCCAAGTCAAGTCAGCCTTGATGTTTGCAGCCTTGCAGGCTCAGGGGGAGTCTGTTATTATCGAAAAAGAGTGTACCCGTAATCATACTGAAGATATGTTGCAACAATTTGGTGGTCATTTAAGTGTGGACGGTAAGAAAATCACAGTCCAAGGGCCACAAAAACTGAATGGACAAAAGGTGGTTGTTCCAGGAGATATTTCCAGTGCAGCCTTTTGGCTAGTCGCAGGTTTGATTGTTCCAAATTCTCGTCTAGTGCTGAAGAATGTTGGTATTAACGAAACGCGTACAGGTATCATTGATGTCATTCGCGCCATGGGTGGAAAATTAGAAGTTACTGAAATTGACCCAGTCGCTAAATCTGCAACCTTGACTGTTGAGTCTTCTGACCTCAAAGGAACAGAGATTGGTGGCGCTTTGATTCCACGCTTGATTGATGAATTGCCAGTTATCGCTCTACTTGCGACCCAAGCTCAAGGTGTAACAGTTATTAAGGATGCTGAGGAACTCAAGGTCAAGGAAACAGACCGCATTCAGGTTGTGGCAGACGCTTTAAATAGCATGGGTGCGGATATCACCCCTACAGCAGATGGAATGATTATCAAAGGAAAATCAGCCCTTCACGGTGCTAGAGTCAATACGTTTGGTGACCACCGTATCGGCATGATGACAGCCATCGCAGCCCTCTTGGTTGGAGATGGTGAAGTGGAGCTTGATCGTGCAGAAGCCATCAATACCAGCTATCCTAGCTTCTTTGATGATTTGGAGAGCTTGATTCATGGCTAAGGTGTTATTAGGCTTTATGGGGGCTGGCAAATCGACTATTGCAAGAGGCTTGGACCCTAATTACCTTGATATGGATGCTCTGATTGAGAAACGCCTAGGTATGTCCATTGCGAATTTTTTCGCTGAAAAGGGAGAATCAGCCTTTCGTCAGGTAGAAGCAGAAGTCCTAGCTGAGTTACTACAAAGAGACCAAGTTGTGTCAACTGGCGGAGGAGTGGTCATTTCTCAGCGAAATCGTGACTTACTCAAGACCAATTCTGATAATATCTATCTGAAAGCTGATTTTGAAACCCTCTACCAACGCATATCAGCTGATAAGGACAATCAGCGTCCGCTTTT
Organism: Streptococcus mitis; assembly: GCF_001074635.1. Classification (GTDB taxonomy): domain Bacteria; phylum Bacillota; class Bacilli; order Lactobacillales; family Streptococcaceae; genus Streptococcus; species Streptococcus mitis_E. The sequence continues at coordinate 11,267 of NZ_JUQO01000103.1, read as the reverse complement.
TCTAAATAATAGCAAGGAAAAACTAGCAGCTATTTTCCAAGAAAGACAGGCTTGGTATGTAGAAGTCGCTAGTCGGGTTTTGGATGTGACCGAGTTAAGCCCAGAGGAAATTATAGAGGAACTGAGATGAAAATTGCTTATCTAGGTCCCAAGGGATCATTTTCACACCACGTTGTGCAGACAGCTTTTCCTCAGGAGGAATTGCAGGCCTTTGCCAATATTACAGATGTCATCAAGGCCTATGAGCAAGGCTTGGTGGACTATTCTGTGGTGCCAGTTGAAAATTCTATTGAGGGTAGTGTTCATGAAACCTTGGACTACCTTTTTCATCAGGCTCGCATTCAAGCAGTTGCAGAAATCGTTCAGCCTATTCATCAGCAGTTGATGGTGGTTCCAGGCCATACTAAGATTGAAAAGATTTTTTCTCATCCTCAGGCTTTGGCTCAAGGAAAGAAATTCATCGATGAACAATATCCAGAGGCCCAAATCGAGGTAACAGCTAGTACAGCTTATGCGGCCCGTTTTATTTCCGAACATCCAGACCAGCCTTATGCAGCCATTGCACCTAGAAGTTCTGCCGAAGAATATGGCTTGGAACTGATTGCTGAGGATATTCAGGAAATGGAAGCTAATTTCACACGTTTCTGGGTTCTGGGAGCTAAAGGTACAGCTATTCCTTTGCAGGTACAAACTGAAAAAATGAGTTTGGCCTTGACCTTACCTGACAACCTTCCAGGTGCACTCTACAAGGCTCTTTCGACCTTTGCTTGGCGAGGAATTGACCTGACAAAAATTGAAAGTCGTCCACTCAAGACAGCGTTGGGCGAATACTTTTTCATTATCGATGTGGACTATACTGATAAGGACTTGGTTCACTTTGCCCAAAAAGAATTAGAAGCCATCGGAATCCAGTATAAGGTTCTGGGTGCTTATCCTATTTATCCAATATCAGACCATGGAAAGGAGAGAAGATGAGTAAAGAAAATCCCTTAAGCCACCACGAGCAGTTACGTTATGACTATCTTTTTAAGAATATTCATTACCTCAATGAGCGAGAAAAAAAAGAGTTTGCTTACTTGCAAGATAAATTAAATAGGGCAAGTAATGACGCCACCTCAGAAAGTCAGGAATTGACAGAGGATTATAGAAAGACAAGTGCTAACACTTCGATTCCTTCTTATAATAGCCGTAGTCGTTCTGAGAGATACCAGAAAATCAATTCTCTTCCAAAGAAAAAAACTAAAAAGCGGAAGCTACGGTGGGGGCGCATTTTCGCAGGTTTACTGGCTATCTTAGCTTGTCTAGCATTGGGTATGATTTTTATGTTCTTAAAAGGTTATACCAATGCTAATCCAGATAAAATTGCCAATGCCAGGGCAGCTCAAGTAGAAGTTTTTAATGGTAAAGATACCAGAGATGGAGTTAATATTTTGATCATGGGTACAGATGGGCGAATCGGTCAAAATAGTGCTGAGACGCGGACGGACTCTATTATGGTATTAAATGTTGGCGGCTCAGATAAGAAAATTAAGCTGGTCAGCTTCATGCGTGACAATTTGGTTTATATAGACGGTTACAGTCAAGTGATTAACGGTAGAAAACAGACGGACAACAAGTTAAACGTAGCCTATGAGTTAGGAGAACAAGAGGGGCAAAAAGGGGCAGAAATGGTTCGCCAAGTCTTGAAAGATAATTTTGATTTGGACATTAAGTACTATGCCTTGGTCGATTTTCAGGCCTTTGCTACAGCGATTGACACACTTTTCCCTGATGGTGTGACAATTGATGCTCAATTTTCAACATTGAATGGGCGCCAACTAACAGAAGCTACAGTCGGAGATGATTTACACGCTACTGAGACTGAGTCTCCAACCCAAACCATCAAAGTCGGAAAACAGCAGATGAATGGCTCGACTTTGCTCAATTATGCTCGTTTCCGTGATGATGATGAGGCGGATTACGGCCGTACCAAAAGACAGCAACAAGTACTGACAGCAGTTCTTCAGCAAATCAAAGATCCAACCAAGCTTTTTACAGGCTCAGAGGCACTTGGCAAGGTATTCGCAATGACTTCAACGAATGTTCCTTATACCTTCCTGTTAACAAATGGCTTGTCTTTCCTAGACGGAGTTCAAAATGGTATTGAAAAATTGACGATTCCAGAACTTGGTGACTGGGTAGATGCCTATGATGTTTATGGAGGTTTGGGCTTGCTTGTCGATCAAAACAAATATCAGAATAAATTGTCTCAGATGGGCTTGAGATAAGATAAGACAGAAGAATCAAAGCTTGATAGCTATTTGGATAGCAGTCAGGCTTTGATTTTTACAGTCTGCAATAGATTTTCACCCCTTATTTGTGGTATAATGGAACGATACGATAGAAAGAATAATGAACAATATGACTGATTTAAAAGCAATTCAGGCTCGAAGTCTGGAGATGGCTGAATATTTTGTTGCCTTTTGTAAAGAACATGATTTGCTTTGTTATCTCTGTGGAGGAGGTGCTATTGGTACCCTTCGAAACAAGGGTTTTATTCCTTGGGATGACGACCTAGACTTTTTTATGCCTCGTAAAGATTATGAGAAATTAGCAGAATTATGGCCTCGTTATGCAGATGAGCGTTATTTCTTGTCAAAGAGTAACAAGGATTTTGTTGACCGCAATCTTTTTATTACCATTCGTGACAAGGAAACTACCTGTATTAAGCCTTATCAGCAGGATTTGAATTTACCACATGGTTTGGCCTTAGATGTCTTGCCTTTGGATTATTATCCGAAAAATCCAGCTGAGCGGAAGAAACAGGTTCGCTGGGCCTTGATTTATTCACTCTTTTGTGCCCAAACTATTCCAGAAAAGCATGGTGCACTTATGAAATGGGGAAGCCGTATTTTACTGGGTATGACTCCCAAATCTCTCCGTTATCGTATTTGGAAAAAAGCTGAGAAAGAAATGACCAAGTATAGTCTGGATGAGAGCGATGGAATCACGGAATTATGCTCGGGTCCTGGTTACATGAGAAACAAGTACCTAATCGAATCTTTTGAGGATAATCTTTTCTTGCCATTTGAAGAGACAGAGATGCCCGTTCCAGTCGGCTATGATGCCTATCTCAGCACTGCTTTTGGAGATTATATGACGCCACCACCAGCAGATAAGCAAGTACCGCATCATGATGCTGTCATCGCTGATATGGATAAGTCTTATACAGAGTACAAGGGAGAATACGGTGGCTAAGAAAAAAATCTTATTTTTTATGTGGTCTTTTTCTCTCGGAGGCGGTGCAGAAAAAATCCTGTCGACAATTGTTTCAAATCTGGATCCAGAAAAGTATGATATTGATATTCTTGAAATGGAGCACTTTGACAAGGGATACGAATCTGTTCCCAAGCATGTAGGCATTTTAAAATCCCTTCAGGATTATCGCCAAGCCAGATGGTTACGAGCTCTTTTGTGGAGAATGAGAATTTATTTTCCAAGATTGACACGTCGCTTACTGGTGAAAGATGACTATGATGTTGAGGTTTCCTTTACCATTATGAATCCTCCACTTTTGTTCTCTAAAAGAAAAGAAGTCAAGAAGATCTCTTGGATTCATGGAAGTATCGAAGAATTTCTTAAGGATAGTTCAAAAAGAGAATCACATAGACGCCAGTTGGATGCTGCGGATACCATTGTAGGAATTTCTAAAAAGACCAGTCATTCTATCAAGGAAGTCTATCCAGATTATGCTACGAAATTACAGACGGTCTACAATGGATATGATTTTAAGAGTATTCTAGAAAAATCTCAAGAGAGGATCGATATCGAGATTGCGCCTCAAAGTATCTGTACTATCGGACGGATTGAGGAAAATAAGGGTTCTGACCGTGTGGTGGAAGTGATACGATTATTACACCAAGAGGGAAAATACTATCATCTCTACTTCATAGGGGCTGGTGATATGGATGAGGAACTGAAAAAACGCGTCAAAGAATATGAGCTTGAAGACTATGTACATTTCCTTGGTTATCAAAAAAATCCTTATCAGTATTTATCTCAGACGAAAGTTCTTTTGTCTATGTCTAAACAAGAAGGTTTTCCTGGAGTGTATGTGGAAGCCTTGAGTCTGGGACTTCCTTTTGTCTCTACGGATGTTGGAGGGGCTGAGGAATTATCCCAAGAAGGACAATTTGGACAAATCATTGAGAGCAATCAAGAAGCAGCTCAGGCAATTACGAACTACATGACCTCTGCCTCAAACTTCGATGTCAATGAGGCTAGTCAATTCATTCAACAATTCACAATTGCCAAACAAATCGAACAAGTAGAAAAACTATTAGAGGAGTAGCATGGAAACTGCATTAATTAGTGTAATTGTGCCAGTCTATAACGTGGCGCAATACCTAGAAAAATCGATAGCTTCCATTCAGAAGCAGACTTATCAAAATCTGGAAATCATTCTTGTTGATGATGGTGCAACAGATGAGAGTGGTCGCTTGTGTGATTCAATCGCTGAACAAGATGACAGGGTGTCAGTACTTCATAAAAAGAATGAAGGATTGTCACAAGCACGAAATGATGGAATGAAGCAGGCTCACGGGGATTATCTGATTTTTATTGACTCAGATGATTATATCCATCCAGAAATGATTCAGAGCTTATATGAGCAATTAATTCAAGAAGATGCGGATGTTTCTAGCTGTGGTGTCATGAATGTCTATGCTAATGATGAAAGCCCACAGTCAGCCAATCAGGATGAGTATTTTGTCTGTGATTCTCAAACATTTCTAAAGGAATACCTCATAGGTGAAAAAATACCTGGGACGATCTGCAATAAGCTAATCAAGAGAGAGATTGCAACTGCCCTATCCTTTCCTAAGGGGTTGATTTACGAAGATGCCTATTACCATTTTGATTTAATCAAGTTGGCTAAGAAGTACGTGGTTAATACAAAACCCTATTATTACTATTTCCATAGAGGAGATAGTATTACGACTAAACCTTATGCGGAGAAGGATTTGGCCTATATTGATATCTACCAAAAGTTTTATAATGAAGTTATGAAGAACTATCCTGATTTGAAAGAGGTCGCTTTTTTCAGATTGGCCTATGCCCACTTCTTTATTCTGGATAAGATGTTGCTAGATGATCAGTATAAACAGTTTGAAGCCTATTCCCAGATTCATCGTTTTTTAAAAAGCCATGCCTTTGCTATTGCTAGGAATCCAATTTTCCGTAATGGGAGAAGAATTAGTGCTTTGGCTCTATTCATAAATATTTCCTTATACCGATTCTTATTACTAAAAAATATTGAAAAATCTAAAAAATTACATTAGAACGGGGGTGAGCAAGTGATTGATGGAAAACGATTATTATTTAGTTTGACCATAGTCAGCTATGCCTTGACGCTAGTAAGTGGAATTGTGTATCTGTTTAATAATAACAATGTTAGCTTGCTTTCTACTTTATTGTTCTTACTGGTTAGTAGCTTAATTGCTTGTTGGAATGATATCAAGTATTACTTAATCCATTTTATTTTCTTTTTAACTATTTTTGTATTTCTGGTATCAAGGCCGACCATTGATTACTTTAGGGATGGTGCTTTGGATACCTATCATCCCATAGCCTATCGCTTTGCCTTTATAGTCGTCATGGTTTCGATATTGGGATTGACCACAGGAGGCGTCCTGGCTCGTTACTTCATAGCTAGGAAGAAAATAAAAGTAGCAAATATAGGAAATTCTCTAAAAGAGATTTATATCAAGCGGTTACGCTTTGTATCACTAGGAGTTTTTCTTCTAACCTATCCTTTCTATTTCATTAGATTATTTGAACGACTCCTGTATCGCTTGCAGACTTCCTACTATGCCTACTATGCAAATTTTGAAAGTAAACTTCCTTATTTTACCTATATCTTATCAACCTTTACGGTCTACGCAATGTGTATGTATTTGGCAACCAAGCCAAAGAAATGGCAGGCAACAGCAGTGCTTGTCTCCTTTATTGCAGCTAATACCATTCATTTGGCAATCGGGACACGCAATCCCTTTATTTTAAGTATTTTATTTGCTTTTGTTTATTACTTTATGAGAGAGCAAACTGAAAAGGGAAAATGGATTGGGTTTAAAGAAAAGTTAGCGATTTTTGTGGGTTCTCCTATTCTCATGTTAGCGATGGGAGTGCTCAATTATGTACGGGATAATGTCCAAGTTTCCCATACAGGTTTCTGGGATATCTTACTTGACTTTATCTATAAACAAGGGACTAGTTTTGGTGTTCTGGCTCGAGGTTTTCTATTTAACAGTAGCCTCCCTTACCGAGATTTCCGCAATTTTACTTTTGGTCCTGTTATTGATTATTTTGCAAGGGGAAGTTTAGGGGCCATTTTCGGAGGAAAAGCCTTTGAGCATACAACCAATAGTGTAGAGCTAGCTATTGATAGTAATAGTTATGCCCACAATTTATCCTATCTTGTTTTGAACAAGGAATACTTGAAAGGACATGGTATCGGAAGTAGTTATATCATGGAGTTGTATACTGACTATGGTATGATAGGAGTCTTTCTACTTAGTCTCTTGCTAGGTATGTTATTCATAGCCATGTTGCAAGTAGCCTATCGCTCTAGAACAATCCTATTTGCCTTGTCCTTACTCATCTTGAATAATCTATTCTTTATGCCAAGAAGTAGCTTTTCAGAAAGTTTCTTCAATCTATTTACAATGCAATTCTGGGGAATTGTTCTTGTGATTCTATTCGTAGCAAAAATGCTTACAAAAGAGAACCAGTACCTACTAAACAAAGGAGAAAAAAATCATGTTTGAACATTATTCAGTAGCTGATTTGTTTGCAAATCTTTATAAAAAACGAAAAGTAAATATTTTAGCTCTCATCGCTTTATTTGCTCTCATTGCTGTACCATTTACAATTAAAGCAGTTAAGAATAAAAATACTGTCAAAGACACAACAAGTTATTCAACTTATATCAGCTATAAAATCACACCTCCAGAAGATTCAGCTAAAACGATTTTGAATCATCAAATTGGTGGTTATAGTGATTTCTACGGGAAATTGATTGATGGGAATTTGAATGGAGCTTATCTTTTCAATGATGTAGAACCGAGTGAACTGAAAAAAATTGCCAGTGAATTGGATACGACAGAAACAACCTTGAAAAATTCTACGAATGATTATTGGTGGAAAAAACTGACTGTCTACTATATGATTGACGATGCAGGGGTTGGTGTGAAAATTTTGACACCAAGCAAGGATGTCAATGACTTGTTAGAGAGAAAATTTGATGGATTGATTGAGAAATTTAAACACACTTATGCAAATGTGAAAATTGAAAAATTGGAAACCATCAACTCTAAAGAATTGAATGCAAACGGTGAGACAGCACTTGGATTAAATGTGAAAAACTTGATTCTCCGTTTAGCTGTTATTGGAGTAGTCTGTGTGATTTTGGTTGTGATGGGAAATGTATTGGTTTATCTCTTTAATCCAACAATCAATAGAGCAGGTGATTTTTCTCAATATCAAATTGATTTTGTAACAGAGATCACAACAATTGCCAACCTAGCAGATGTCCTGTCATACAAAAATGCTGGACAAGAATTAACAATAGTTAGCTCAAACAAAGCTATCCTAGATAAATTGAAACAAAATCAAGAGTCTTTAAAAGGAATGCATTTTGTAGATTTACAGGATGTACCATCTCTTTTAGAAAGAGATACAGTCCTTCTTGTTGAAGAATACGGAGTGACTCGTTATAAGAAATTTGAACAAAGTCTTCAAATTCTCAGAAACTTAAATCGTTCTATCCTCGGTGTGGCAACCTTTAAATTATAAGGATTCTAATGTATCAAGTCTTCAAAGTTGGCTAAGAGCCGATTTTGAAGGCTTTTTCTATTTGTCCGCAGAAATTTTCTTTTATACTCAATGAAAATCAAAAAGCAACCTGCAGATAGAGCTGACGTGGTTTGAAGAGATTTTCGAAGAGTATTAGGGTCTTCTACAGAAGTTACCTTAGGGAAAATCTATCCGTATAGAGGAGCCTTCTTTTGATAAAATCGTAAAAATCTAGTATAATAGATAGAACTGAAAGTATGAGGTTACTAGCAATGAAAATGAAACAAATTAGTGATACAACTTTGAAAATCACGATGTCTTTAGAAGATTTGATGGATCGAGGAATGGAGATTGCTGACTTTCTTGTCCCTCAAGAAAAAACAGAAGAGTTCTTTTATGCTATCTTGGATGAGTTAGAGATGCCTGATAGCTTTTTGGATACAGGTATGTTGAGCTTCCGTGTGACTCCAAAACCTGATAAGGTCGATGTCTTTGTAACCAAATCAAAGATTGACCAAAATCTAGATTTTGAAGACTTATCGGATTTGCCAGATATGGAAGAATTGGCTCAAATGTCGCCAGATGAATTTATCAAAACCTTGGAAAAAAGCATCGCAGACAAAACTAAGGATGATATCGAAGCGATTCAATCTCTAGAGCAAGTAGAAGCCAAGGAAGAAGAGCAGGAACAGGCTGAACAAGAAACTGAGAGCAAGAAAGAGCCTTACATCTATTACATCCTTTCTTTTGCTAAGTTGGCTGACTTGGTGGCTTTTGCCAAGACAGTGACTTTTGAGATGGAAACTTCTGAACTCTACAAAATGAACGAGCGCTATTATTTGACCATTTTAGTGGATATTGAAAATCATCCAAGTCCATATCCGGCTTGGCTTTTGGCTCGTATGCGCGAGTTTGCGGACGATAGTGATATCAGTCGTTCAGTCTTGCAAGAGTATGGTCAAGTCTTGATGAATCACGATGCAGTGCTCAATCTGCAAAAGATTGGATAATCATTTCTGGAAAGCTATTTTCAGATTCTAAGGAGAGCGAATCGTCTGATTCGTTTTTTCTTTTTATACTGAAATAGTGATTTACTATAATAGGAATTTTCACAAAATTCTGTTATAATGGCTATATTAGAAAATTTCGAGGAGACAAACATGACAGTTAAAATTGCTTTACTAGGATTTGGTACCGTTGCAAGTGGTGTGCCTTTCCTCCTAAAGGAAAATGGAGAAAAAATCAATCAATCAGCACATTCAGAGATCGAAGTTGCTAAGGTATTGGTCAAGGATGAAGATGAAAAGAATCGCTTGCTTGCAGCAGGGAATGACTTTAACTTTGTAACCAATGTGGATGACATTTTGTCAGATCAAGACATTACGATCGTAGTGGAATTGATGGGGCGTATCGAACCTGCTAAAACCTTTATCACTCGTGCCTTGGAGGCTGGGAAACACGTTGTTACTGCTAACAAAGATCTTTTGGCTGTCCATGGTGCAGAATTGTTAGAAATCGCTAAAGCTAACAAGGTAGCACTTTACTACGAAGCAGCAGTAGCTGGTGGGATTCCAATTCTTCGTACCTTGGCAAATTCCTTGGCTTCTGATAAAATTACGCGTGTGCTTGGTGTAGTCAACGGAACTTCCAACTTCATGATGACTAAGATGGTGGAAGAAGGATGGTCTTACGACGATGCTCTTGCGGAAGCGCAACGTCTAGGTTTTGCAGAAAGTGACCCTACAAATGACGTAGATGGGATTGATGCAGCCTACAAGATGGTGATTTTGAGCCAATTTGCTTTTGGTATGAAGGTTGCATTTGACGATGTAGCCCACAAGGGAATCCGCAACATCACACCAGAAGACGTAGCCGTAGCCCAAGAACTTGGCTATGTAGTGAAATTGGTTGGCTCTATCGAGGAAACTCCTTCAGGAATTGCTGCAGAAGTGACTCCAACCTTCCTACCTAAAGCGCACCCACTTGCTAGTGTGAATGGCGTAATGAACGCTGTCTTTGTAGAATCTATCGGTATCGGTGAGTCTATGTACTATGGACCAGGTGCGGGTCAAAAACCAACTGCAACAAGTGTTGTAGCAGATATTGTCCGTATCGTTCGTCGCCTGAATGATGGAACCATCGGTAAAGACTTCAACGAATACAGCCGTGACTTGGTCTTGGCAAATCCAGAGGATGTCAAAGCTAATTACTACTTCTCAATCTTGGCACCAGACTCAAAAGGTCAGGTCTTGAAATTGGCTGAAATCTTCAACGCTCAAGATATTTCCTTCAAGCAAATCCTTCAAGATGGCAAAGAGGGTGACAAGGCGCGTGTTGTTATCATCACACACAAGATTAATAAAGCCCAGCTTGAAAATGTCTCAGCTGAATTGAAGAAGGTTTCAGAATTCGACCTATTGAATACCTTCAAGGTGCTAGGAGAATAAGATGAAGATTATTGTACCTGCAACCAGTGCCAATATCGGGCCAGGTTTTGACTCGGTCGGTGTAGCTGTAACCAAGTATCTTCAAATTGAGGTATGTGAAGAACGAGATGAGTGGCTGATTGAACACCAGATTGGCAAATGGATACCACATGACGAGCGTAATCTCTTGCTCAAAATCGCTTTGCAAATTGTACCAGACTTGCAGCCAAGACGTTTGAAAATGACTAGTGATGTTCCTTTGGCGCGTGGTTTGGGTTCTTCCAGCTCGGTTATTGTTGCTGGGATTGAACTCGCCAACCAACTGGGTCAACTTAACTTGTCTGACAATGAAAAATTGCAGTTAGCGACCAAGATTGAAGGGCATCCTGATAATGTGGCTCCAGCTATCTATGGTAATCTCGTTATTGCAAGCTCTGTTGATGGACAAGTTTCTGCTATTGTAGCAGACTTTCCAGAGTGTGATTTCCTAGCCTACATTCCAAACTATGAATTGCGTACTCGAGACAGCCGTGGTGTCTTGCCTAAGAAATTATCTTACAAGGAAGCTGTTACTGCCAGTTCTATCGCCAATGTAGCTGTTGCTGCCTTGTTGGCAGGAGACATGGTGACTGCTGGGCAAGCAATAGAGGGAGACCTCTTCCATGAGCGCTATCGCCAAGATTTAGTGAGAGAATTTGCGACGATTAAGCAAGTAGCCAAAGAGAATGGTGCCTATGCGACCTACCTCTCTGGTGCTGGGCCGACAGTTATGGTTCTGGCTTCTCATGACAAGATGCCAACGATTAAGGCAGAATTGGAAAAGCAACCTTTCAAAGGAAAACTTCATGACTTGAAGGTTGATACCCAAGGTGTCCGTGTAGAAGCAAAATAAAGAATAGAAGATAGGATGGGGAAACTCTTGACCAGAGGGCTTCCTATCCTTTTTTTGAAAAGAAGTTTATACTCAATGAAAATCAAAGAGCAAACTAGGAAGCTAGCCGCAGGTTGCTC
>NZ_JUQO01000102.1 GCF_001074635.1 Streptococcus mitis | reverse complement strand
TTTGAGCAGCCTGCGGCTAGTTTCCTAGTTTGCTCTTTGATTTTCATTGAGTATGAAACTAAATCTCAAACACTTAGTCCTTTTATTATACTGCAAGAAGATATAGTTTTCAATTATAGTTTTTCTCTAACTAGCTATAGTCTATTTTTATATCCTAATGTAGAGAAAACAGCCCTAGGGACTGTTTTTCATTAATAATGCATCAGAACTTTGTAATCGTAGTCACCGATTTTTTCACGGCCGTTCAATTCATCCAATTCAACAAGGAAGGCACAACCTGCTACAACACCACCAAGTTTTTCAATCATTTCGATAGTTGCCTTAACAGTTCCACCTGTTGCCAAGAGGTCATCTACGATAAGAACACGTTGACCTGGCTTGATGGCATCCGCATGCATAGTCAAGGTATCAACACCGTACTCTTTTTCATAGTCAGCAGAAATGACTTCACGTGGCAATTTCCCTGGCTTACGAACAGGCGCGAAACCAATTCCCAACTCAAAGGCAACTGGACAGCCCACGATAAAACCACGAGCCTCAGGACCTACAATCATGTCGATTTTCTTGTCAGTAGCATACTGAACGATTTCACGAACAGCGTAGCTATAAGCATTTCCATCAGCCATCAAAGGACTGATATCACGAAAAGTAATACCTTCCTTCGGATAATTTTCAATTGTTGCAATGTAATCTTTTAAATTCATCTTTTTCTTTCTTTCAAAGTTTTTACTCTCTATTATAGCATATTTTTTAAGAAAGAAAAAAGGAAAAGTTAACTTCAATGATTATCTAACGATTTGACGATTTATGACTAGCCATAGCAATAAAGTCCAAGTTCTGTTTATTCTTATCAAACATTTTATACATAGTTAAAAACTGCTTTCTATTCTCCTTTTTACAAGCATTTACACAAATTTTCAAGGTTCCTAGCCAATCTTCGTCATAAATCATACCCGATAATTTCATTAATGTCATTTCACCAGTCAATACTTTCACATCACAATAACCTGATTCTATCATCACCTGTTCCCAACCATCTTGAGTTAAAGGACCTACATTTACATGAATTGCTTGCGACAATTCCTGTCTGACAGACTCTTTAGCTTCCTTAAGAAGCACATCATGTGTCAGGAGAAGACCTTCAGTTTTTAAAACCCTTAGATATTCCATTACACATTTTTTCTTAGCTTGATCGGCTTGCATAGTCAGCATAGCTTCGTTTATAACAATATCAAAACTAGCATCTTCATAAGGAAGTTTCATTGCATTCGCTCTTTCAAAACTGATTAAATGAGCAACACCTGCCGTTTCAGCAGATTTTTTAGCCACTTCTAAAGCTTGAGCATCCATATCAACAGCAGTTATCTTACAACCAAAACGCTGTGCCAACTCAATTGCCGTAGTTCCCCTATTACACGCAACCTCTAGTATTCTCTTTTCTTTTGAAAATCCTCCTTCTGCAATTAACCAATCTGTGGCACGTTTTCCACCTGGGCGTAAGCGTTTTTTCCCCAGTTTTGCTAAAAACTTATGACCTTCTTCTGACATTTGAACACCTCTGTTTTTCTTCATTATAACATAAAATGATATTATCTGACAATTCTAATCTATTATTTGATAAACTAGAATCAAAAGCATACAAACCACCATGACTATAGCATAATTTTATTATTACCTCTCTAGTTCGAATTCAACTCCTCCCATCATTTACACATTCAGGTTACGACAATTTTTGTACTTTGAAATTGCTCTCATCTTCATCCATTATACGAACCTCCACCTTCCTGTTCGTAGAGCCACGATTTCGCTATCCCTTCCTCTGCCGATTCTTATTTCCAGCGTCAAATTTGAGAATCACTAACAGCTTCACTAGTAAATGCTACCCACAAATAATACTCAATGGAAATCAAAGAGCAAACTAGGAAGCTAGCTGCATACTGTACTTGAGTACGGCAAGGCAAAGCTAACGTGGTTTGAAGAGTATTACAAATCCAGATAAACAACATGCCCGTTCTAAGCAAAAAAACGAGCACTTTCGTACTCGTTCTCTCTGTATAAACTACTGATTAAAGTGAGTTTACGTCAACTTTGATACCAACACCTTGAGTAGTTGTGATAGTCAAATTTGTTACGTAAGTTCCTTTGGCTGTAGCTGGTTTTGCTTTTTGGATTGTTTCGTTGAAAGCTTTGAAGTTTTCAACCAATTTTTCAGCTTCAAATGATACTTTACCGATGATTGCTTGAACGTTACCTGCACGGTCAGCACGGTAAGTGATTTTACCACCTTTAGACTCTTCAACTGCTTTAGCAACATCCATAGTTACAGTACCAGTTTTAGGGTTTGGCATCAAGTTACGTGGTCCAAGAACACGTCCAAGACGTCCAACAAGAGCCATCATGTCAGGTGTAGCGATAACTACGTCGAAGTCCAACCAACCGTCGTTGATTTTAGCAACAAGGTCATCTTCACCAACAAAGTCTGCACCAGCAGCTTTTGCTTCTTCAGCTTTTGCACCACGTGCGAAAACAAGAACGCGTGAAGTTTTACCAGTACCGTTTGGCAATACCATTGCTCCACGGATTTGTTGGTCAGCTTTTTTAACGTCGATGTTCAAGTTGTAAGCAACTTCTACAGTTGCGTCAAATTTTGCAAAGTTAGTTTCTTTTGCAAGTGCTACAGCTTCTTCTACGCTGTATGCTTTTGTGCTGTCGATTTTCTCAAGAGCAGCACGAAGTTGTTTGCTTTTTTTAGCCATTTTCTATTCTCCTTGTAAGTGGTTCAATCGATTTTCATCTCCCACGTCACTCCTCGAAATGATGAAGTCTTGCGGGTTTTCAGTCTATTACTTTCCTTTTCCTACGGCCTTAAGTTCCCTTGCTGTACCCAAGTACAAGCATCAGTCACTTGCCTAGTATGAAAAGCAACTAATAGACTGCTGTGAGATTTTCTACTGTGTTATTGATTAGTCAACAACAGTGAATCCCATAGAACGAGCAGTACCTTCGATCATACGCATTGCAGACTCTACGTTTGCTGCGTTCAAATCTGGCATCTTAGTTTCTGCAATTTCTTGTACTTGTGCACGAGTAACTGTAGCAACTTTAGTTTTGTTAGGTGTACCTGATCCTTTTTCAACACCTGCAGCTTTTTTCAAAAGAACAGCAGCTGGTGGTGTTTTAGTGATGAAAGTAAATGATTTATCTTCGTAAACTGAGATAACAACCGGAATGATCATACCAGCTTGGTCAGCTGTACGAGCGTTGAACTCTTTTGTGAATCCCATGATGTTGATACCAGCTTGACCAAGAGCAGGTCCAACCGGTGGAGCTGGTGTAGCTTTACCAGCAGGGATTTGCAATTTTACAAGTTTTTCGACTTTTTTAGCCATTTTTAAATCCTCCTTTGTGGTTTTGGCGGTAATTAGAGATTTTTACCTCCCACAAGTATGCTGTACACATACTCATCTATTATACACTATTTATCCGGAATTGCAAGAGAAAAGTTTATTTTTTATACTCAATGAAAATCAAAGAGCAAACTAGGAAGCTAGCCGCAGGTTGCTC
>NZ_JUQO01000101.1 GCF_001074635.1 Streptococcus mitis | reverse complement strand
TGAGCAGCCTGCGGCTAGCTTCCTAGTTTGCTCTTTGATTTTCATTGAGTATTAGTTGGTAATTCGCCCTTATTTGTGATAGAATATTGAAAAAAGATATTTCTTTTGAGAAAGGAAAAAGATGAGCAACATTTCAACTGATTTGCAAGATGTAGAAAAAATCATCGTATTGGACTATGGAAGTCAGTACAACCAGCTGATTTCACGCCGTATCCGTGAGATTGGTGTTTTTTCAGAACTAAAAAGCCATAAAATTTCAGCTGCTGAAGTTCGTGAAATCAATCCTGTAGGAATCATCCTTTCAGGTGGTCCAAACTCTGTATACGAAGATGGTTCATTTGATATTGACCCAGAAATCTTCGAACTTGGAATTCCTATTTTGGGAATTTGTTACGGTATGCAGTTATTGACCCATAAACTTGGAGGAAAAGTTGTCCCTGCAGGTGATGCTGGAAATCGTGAATACGGTCAATCAACTCTTACTCACACACCATCAGCTCTTTTTGAATCAACACCAGACGAGCAGACTGTTTTGATGAGCCATGGTGATGCGGTTACTGAGATTCCTTCTGACTTTGTTCGTACTGGAACATCAGCTGACTGCCCTTATGCAGCCATTGAAAACCCAGATAAACACATTTACGGTATCCAATTCCACCCAGAAGTTCGTCATTCTGTATACGGGAATGATATCCTTCGTAACTTTGCCCTTAACATCTGTAATGCTAAAGGCGACTGGACAATGGATAACTTCATCGACATGCAGATACAAAAAATCCGTGAGACTGTCGGTGATAAACGTGTCCTTCTTGGTTTATCAGGTGGTGTTGACTCTTCAGTTGTTGGAGTTCTTCTCCAAAAAGCGATTGGCGATCAATTGATCTGTATCTTCGTGGATCACGGTCTTCTTCGTAAAGGAGAAGCGGACCAAGTTATGGACATGCTTGGTGGTAAGTTTGGTTTGAATATCGTCAAAGCAGACGCTGCTAAACGTTTCCTTGATAAACTTGCTGGCGTTTCTGACCCAGAACAAAAACGTAAAATCATCGGTAACGAGTTTGTCTATGTCTTTGATGACGAAGCAAGCAAGCTCAAAGATGTTAAATTCCTTGCTCAAGGTACCTTATATACAGACGTTATCGAGTCTGGTACGGATACAGCTCAAACTATCAAGTCACACCACAACGTGGGTGGTCTTCCAGAGGACATGCAGTTTGAATTGATTGAACCACTCAACACTCTCTATAAAGATGAAGTTCGTGCTCTCGGTACAGAACTTGGTATGCCAGACCATATCGTATGGCGCCAACCATTCCCAGGACCAGGTCTTGCAATCCGTGTTATGGGTGAAATTACTGAGGAGAAACTAGAAACTGTTCGTGAGTCAGACGCTATTCTTCGTGAGGAAATTGCCAAAGCTGGCCTTGACCGCGATATTTGGCAATACTTCACTGTTAATACAGGAGTTCGTTCAGTTGGTGTTATGGGTGATGGTCGGACATATGACTACACGATTGCAATCCGTGCTATCACCTCTATCGATGGTATGACTGCTGATTTTGCCAAAATTCCATGGGAAGTTCTTCAAAAAATCTCAGTACGTATCGTAAATGAAGTGGATCATGTTAACCGCATCGTCTACGATATTACAAGTAAACCACCTGCAACAGTAGAGTGGGAGTAGTCATCTAAGGACTAATTTATGTAGTTTAACGAGCCAGTATCTTTGGATACTGGTTTTTTACTTTATCTGTATTTTTGACTACTTGTTAAAACTGGGTGAATTTTCGACAAATTAACAGTTAGTTTGCAAGCCTTAAAAGATTAGAATTGTCAAAACAATCTGTCTAGGCTTGATTTTATCGCTTATTTACTATAAAATGAGAAGGAAAAACGTCAAACTTTTATATTGCAAATAGGAGAAAACATGACAAAAATATTAAAACGTCCTGAGGTTTTATCACCTGCAGGGACTTTAGAGAAGCTAAAGGTAGCTGTTCAATATGGGGCAGATGCTGTCTTTATCGGTGGTCAGGCCTATGGTCTTCGTAGCCGTGCAGGAAACTTTACCTTTGAACAAATGGAAGAAGGTGTCCAGTTTGCGGCCAAGTATGGAGCTAAGGTCTATGTAGCTGCCAATATGGTTATGCACGAAGGAAATGAAGCTGGTGCTGGTGAGTGGTTCCGTAAACTGCGTGATATCGGGATTGCAGCAGTTATCGTATCTGACCCAGCCTTGATTATGATTGCAGCAACAGAAGCACCAGGTCTTGAAATCCACCTCTCTACCCAAGCAAGTGCTACTAACTATGAAACCCTTGAGTTCTGGAAAGAACTGGGCTTGACTCGTGTCGTTTTGGCGCGTGAGGTTTCGATGGAAGAATTAGCTGAAATCCGCAAACGTACAGATGTTGAGATTGAAGCCTTTGTTCACGGAGCCATGTGTATTTCTTACTCTGGTCGTTGTACTCTTTCAAACCACATGAGTATGCGTGATGCCAACCGTGGTGGTTGCTCTCAGTCTTGCCGTTGGAAGTATGATCTTTATGATATGCCTTTTGGGAAAGAACGTAAGAGTTTGAAAGGTGAAATTCCAGAAGAATTTTCAATGTCAGCCGTTGATATGTCTATGATTGACCATATCCCGGATATGATTGAAAATGGTGTGGACAGTCTAAAAATCGAAGGACGCATGAAGTCTATTCACTACGTATCCACAGTAACAAACTGCTACAAGGCTGCTGTTGATGCTTATCTAGAGAGTCCAGAGAAGTTTGAAGCTATCAAGCAAGACTTGATTGATGAGATGTGGAAGGTTGCCCAACGTGAATTGGCAACAGGCTTCTACTATGGTACACCATCTGAAAATGAACAGTTATTTGGTGCTCGTCGTAAAATTCCTGAATACAAGTTTGTCGCTGAAGTGGTTTCTTATGATGATGCGACACAAACAGCAACCATTCGCCAACGGAACGTCATTAATGAAGGGGACCAAGTTGAGTTTTATGGCCCAGGTTTCCGTCATTTTGAAACTTATATCGAAGATTTACATGATGCCAAAGGCAATAAAATTGACCGTGCACCTAATCCAATGGAACTCTTGACTATCAAGGTTCCACAACCTGTTCAAGCTGGAGATATGGTTCGAGCTCTCAAAGAAGGTCTTATCAATCTTTATAAGGAAGATGGAACCAGCGTCACAGTGCGTGCTTAATAAACATGTAGGAGACGAAAGCTTTCTAGTTGCTTTCCCTTTAATCCTACTTACTAAAGAGCATTAGGTTAAAGAAAATATATTAATTTTCATCCGAGATTACATCTCGGATTTTTTCAATATTTTTCAGAAATGTCTAGATAATGGTCGGATTTATTACAATTTTTTTACAAAGTTTTCTATATAATAGGCTTAAAAATAGTAAAATTGTAAATAATTTTCATTAAACGCTTTCAATGTTAGTAAAAAGTTGACAAATCCAATTTTTAGGACTAAACTAAGTAAGTAAATTTTAATTAAAAGGAGAATTCGTCATGAATTTAACATTTTTCGGTCTATGTCTTGCCTGTATGGGTGTATCTCTTGGTGAAGGGTTATTGATGAATGGTTTGTTGAAATCAGTAGCTCGCCAACCAGATATTATCGCTGAGTTTCGTAGCTTGATGTTTTTAGGGGTTGCCTTTATTGAAGGAACTTTCTTCGTAACTCTTGTCTTCTCATTTATTATTAAATAACGAAATATAAATTGGAGAAGGGAGAATGTTAGATGGAAGAAAGTATCAATCCAACCATCAATATTGGTCCTGTTACCTTTGATTTAACTTTGACAGCCTTGACTTTGCTGTCTGTGTTTCTGATTTTTGCATTTATCTATTGGGCAAGTCGTAATATGACCTTGAAACCCAAAGGTAAACAAAATGTACTAGAGTATCTCTATGATTTTGTAATTGGATTTACAGAACCTAACCTTGGTTCCCACTACATGAAAGATTACTCACTCTTTTACTTATGTTTATTTCTTTTTATGGTTATCGCCAATAATCTTGGTTTGATGGCTAAACTTCAAACAACAGATGGGACAAACCTTTGGACATCGCCAACTGCAAATCTTTCATTTGACCTTGTCTTGTCTTTCTGTATTATTGTGATGGCGCACATTGAGGGGATTCGTCGTCGTGGGATTAAACAATACCTAAAAGGTTTTGTAACTCCTGCATTTATGACACCGATGAATCTACTGGAAGAAGTCACGAATTTCCTTTCTCTTGCTTTGCGGATTTTTGGGAATATCTTTGCAGGTGAAGTAATGACAAGCTTGCTTCTTTTACTTTCACATCAGGCTATTTTTTGGTATCCAATCGCATTTGGAACAAACTTAGTTTGGACTGCATTTTCCGTGTTCATTTCTTGTGTACAAGCCTATGTCTTTACACTATTATCCTCTATGTACCTAGGAAATAAAATTAATGATGAAGAGTAGAAAGGAGTAACTGATGCACGTAACAGTAGGTGAATTAATTGGTAATTTTATTTTAATCGCTGGCTCTTTTATCCTTTTGCTAGTCTTGATTAAAAAATTTGCATGGTCTAATATTACAGGCATTTTCGAAGAAAGAGCTGAAAAAATTGCTTCAGATATTGACAGAGCTGAAGAAGCACGTCAAAAAGCAGAAGTATTGGCTCAAAAACGCGAAGATGAATTGGCTGGTAGCCGTAAAGAAGCTAAGACAATCATTGAGAATGCGAAAGAAACAGCTGAGAAAAGTAAGGCTAGTATTTTAGCAGATGCTAAACTAGAAGCAGGACGCTTAAAAGAAAAAGCAAACCAAGAAATTGCTCAAAACAAAGCTGAAGCTTTACAAAGCGTTAAGGGTGAGGTAGCAGATTTGACAATCAGCTTAGCTGGTAAAATCATCTCACAAAACCTTGACGGTCATGCCCATAAAGAACTCATTGATCAGTATATCGATCAGCTAGGAGAAGCTTAATGGACAAGAAAACAGTAAAGGTAATTGAAAAATACAGCATGCCTTTTGTCCAATTGGTACTTGAAAAAGGAGAAGAAGACCGTATCTTTTCAGACTTGACTCAAATCAAGCAAGTTGCTGAAGAAACAGGTTTACCTTCTTTTTTAAAAAAAGTGGCAGTAGACGAGTCTGACAAGGAAAAAACGATTGCTTTCTTCCAAGACTCTGTGTCACCTTTATTGCAAAACTTGATCCAGGTTCTGGCCTACAACCACAGAGCAAATCTTTTTTATGATGTGCTTGTAGATTGCTTGAACCGACTTGAAAAAGAAACAAATCGATTTGAAGTGACGATTACATCTGCTCATCCTCTAACTGATGAACAGAAGAGTCGCTTGCTCCCTTTGATTGAGAAAAAAATGTCTCTTAAAGTAAGGAGTGTAAAAGAAGAAATCGATGAAAGTCTCATTGGTGGTTTTGTCATTTTTGCCAATCACAAGACAATTGATGTGAGTATTAAACAACAACTTAAAGTTGTTAAAGAAAATTTGAAATAGAAAGTGGTGTTCTTTTGGCAATTAACGCACAAGAAATCAGCGCTTTAATTAAGCAACAAATTGAAAATTTCAAACCCAATTTTGATGTGACTGAAACAGGTGTTGTAACCTATATCGGGGATGGTATCGCGCGTGCTCATGGCCTTGAAAATGCCATGAGTGGAGAGTTGTTGATTTTTGAAAACGGCTCTTATGGTATGGCTCAAAACTTGGAGTCAACAGACGTTGGTATAATCATCCTAGGTGACTTTACAGATATCCGTGAAGGCGATACAATCCGCCGTACAGGTAAAATCATGGAAGTCCCAGTAGGTGAAAGTCTGATTGGTCGTGTTGTGGATCCGCTTGGTCGTCCAGTTGACGGTCTTGGAGAAATCCACACTGATAAAACTCGTCCAGTAGAAGCACCAGCTCCTGGTGTTATGCAACGTAAGTCTGTATCAGAACCACTGCAAACTGGTTTGAAAGCTATTGACGCCCTTGTACCGATTGGTCGTGGTCAACGTGAGTTGATTATCGGTGACCGTCAGACAGGGAAAACAACCATTGCGATTGATACAATCTTGAACCAAAAAGGTCAAGATATGATCTGTATCTACGTAGCGATTGGACAAAAAGAATCAACAGTTCGTACGCAAGTAGAAACACTACGTCAGTACGGTGCCTTGGACTACACAATCGTTGTGACTGCTTCTGCTTCACAACCATCTCCATTGCTCTTCCTAGCTCCTTATGCTGGGGTTGCCATGGCAGAAGAATTTATGTACCAAGGGAAACATGTTTTGATTGTTTATGATGATCTTTCAAAACAAGCGGTAGCTTATCGTGAACTGTCTCTCTTGCTTCGTCGTCCTCCAGGTCGTGAAGCCTTCCCAGGGGATGTTTTCTATCTTCACAGCCGTTTGCTTGAGCGCTCAGCTAAAGTTTCTGATGAACTTGGTGGTGGATCAATTACAGCCCTACCATTTATCGAGACACAAGCAGGAGATATCTCTGCCTATATCGCAACCAACGTGATTTCTATCACTGACGGACAAATCTTCCTTGGCGATGGTCTCTTCAATGCAGGTATTCGTCCAGCCATCGATGCGGGTTCATCTGTATCACGTGTAGGTGGTTCTGCACAAATCAAAGCCATGAAAAAGGTTGCTGGTACACTTCGTATCGACCTTGCGTCATACCGTGAGTTGGAAGCCTTCACTAAGTTTGGTTCTGACTTGGACGCAGCAACACAGGCTAAGTTGAACCGTGGACGTCGTACCGTTGAGGTCTTGAAACAACCTGTTCACAAACCATTACCTGTTGAGAAACAAGTAACCATTCTTTATGCTTTGACACATGGTTTCTTGGATACTGTTCCAGTAGATGATATTGTTCGTTTCGAGGAAGAGTTCCATGCCTTCTTTGACGCTCAACATCCAGAGATTTTGGAAACCATTCGTGATACAAAAGACTTGCCAGAAGAAGCAGTCTTGGATGCTGCGATTACAGAGTTTCTCAATCAAACCAGCTTCCAATAAGAATAGAGGTGTCAGATGGCAGTATCTCTAAATGATATTAAAACAAAAATCGCCTCAACAAAAAATACGAGTCAAATCACTAATGCCATGCAAATGGTATCGGCTGCTAAGCTAGGTCGCTCTGAAGAAGCAGCTCGCAACTTCCAAGTTTATGCTCAGAAGGTTCGCAAACTTTTGACAGATATTCTTCATGGTAATGGAGCTGGTGGTTCAACTAATCCCATGTTGATTAGCCGTCCTGTGAAGAAGACAGGCTATATCGTCATCACTTCAGACCGCGGTTTGGTTGGAGGTTATAATTCCTCTATTCTGAAAGCCGTTATGGAGTTGAAAGAAGAATACCACCCAGACGGTACAGGTTTTGAAATGATCTGTATTGGTGGAATGGGAGCTGATTTCTTTAAGGCTCGTGGTATTCAACCACTTTATGAATTACGTGGCTTGGCAGACCAACCTAGCTTTGATCAAGTTCGTAAGATTATTTCAAAAACTGTTGAAATGTACCAAAATGAACTTTTTGATGAGCTCTATGTCTGCTACAACCACCATGTCAACACGCTAACCAGTCAAATGCGTGTGGAACAAATGCTTCCGATTGTTGACTTGGATCCCAATGAAGCGGATGAAGAATATAGCTTGACCTTTGAATTGGAAACCAGTCGTGAAGAAATTTTGGAGCAGTTGTTGCCTCAGTTTGCAGAAAGTATGATTTACGGGGCTATTATCGATGCCAAGACAGCTGAGAATGCTGCTGGTATGACAGCCATGCAAACAGCGACAGATAATGCTAAGAAAGTCATCAATGATTTGACAATTCAGTATAACCGTGCCAGACAGGCGGCGATTACACAAGAAATTACAGAAATCGTAGCAGGAGCTAGTGCCTTAGAATAAGCACTAGTCCAGCTCGTATGAAAATGAACTTATACTCAATGAAAATCAAAGAGCAAACTAGGAAGCTAGCCGCAGGCTGTAC
>NZ_JUQO01000100.1 GCF_001074635.1 Streptococcus mitis | reverse complement strand
AGTTAGCAGTCACGAAACGAATCAGTCAAGCTGGTTCGTTTTTGCTTTTAAAAAAGTACAAAAAATAGTTGACAATTTTTTAAAAAGTGATAGACTAGTATCCTTTATGATTTTAGGAGGAAAAGTGATGGATGAGTGATTTATTTATACAAAAATCGGACTACTTTTTAGGACTATCCAATCAGAAAATCATCATAAAAAATAGTCAGCGAGAAATCGAGAGAGAAGTATCCATCTACCTTGTAGACAATCTTTTAATTTTTGGTCAGGCTCAAATAAGTACGCAATTATTGAAAGCTTTAGCAAGGGAGAATATTAATGTCTACTATTTTTCTAGCGAGGGAAAATTTTTGGCTTGTTTAGATTCTTATCGTCAAGAAGACTTTGATAAGCAAGAGAAACAAGTCAGGGCTTGCCTAGACCAAGACTTTTGTCTAGCTCTTTCAAAGGAAATCGTATCTGCTAAAGTTAAGCATCAACTTTCCTTGTTGAAAAGCTATAATCAAGATGGAATCTTGTCAGTAAATGATTTTGGACGTTTTCATTTAACTCTCCAAAAAATAAAGGAGGCCGAGTCCATCTCACAGATAATGGGGTATGAAGGTCGTATTGCGAAATCTTATTTTTACTATCTGAGCTTACTAGTACCGGATTCTTTTCGTTTTTACGGTCGTAGGAGGCGGCCTGCTACGGATTCTTTCAATTGTTTACTAAATTTTGGCTACTCCATTCTTTACTCTTGCTTCTTGGGTTTGATACGGAAAAATGGCTTAAGTTATGGATTTGGTGTCCTACATCAGAGACATGGTCATCACGCTTGTCTTGCGAGCGATTTGATGGAGGAGTGGAGACCAGTCATTGTAGACAATACTATTATGAAATTGATTTTGGAAGAGAGTTTAAAAGATGAGCATTTTGAAACAAAGGCTGATGGTACTTTTATTTTAAAAGATGAGGGAAGGAAAGTATTTCTTCTAGCTATTAGAGAGAGGATGCTAGAGATACATCAGTATATCGAGCTGGATAAAAAGCGCTATTCTTTCCTTTACACGGCTGACCAGTAGATTAAGCGCTGGATTCGAGCTTTTGAACAGAAGGATAGTCATTTGTATGTAACAGCCTATACAGGAGAAGAGTGATGGGATTATATTATCATTTATCAGGAGAAGAAAAGGAATTTGTTAAAAAGAAATCCCTCTTTTGTCTGATAATCTACGATATTATTAGCAATAAAAGAAGATTAAGATTAGCTAAATTGTTAGAAGGATTTGGGATGAGAGTCCAACGCTCTTGTTTTGAAATTGATTTGGAGAAGGCTAGTTATCAAGTCTTGATTCGAGAATTGGAATATTTTTATGATCCTAGCGAGTTTGATAACATTATTGTCTATGTTGGGAATCGAGAAGAGACTATTCGTTTGAATACCGATGATAGAGAGCTAGAAGAAGCAGATTGTTTGTTTTTTTTGATGTGAAAACTCTTACAATTTATGGTATACTATAATTAGTTTCCAAATAGGTTATATCTTGTGTTTGTTTTTAAATCCAACCACAAAATATGGGGTATAAGAACCTATCTGCCTCGAGAGGGGACGGAAACTCATTTTTGATTGCTGCTTCAATTTCATCTCCAGCGGTATAAGAACCTATCTACCTCGCAAGGGGACGGAAACATCAATTGAGATAATTTAAGAACATTGTTCTCTTTTTGTATAAGAACCTATCTGCCTCGAGAGGGGACGGAAACCCAACGCATCCGACAGTTAAAATAATTCTTGTCATTTTGTATAAGAACCTATCTACCTCGAGAGGGGACGGAAACTTTATTTCCATCTCTTTTTAATAATGTTGTCATAATTTTTTAGACCACCCAATTCACCTCGGCAGGGGACGGAAATTTGAGATAGCCTGCGCATAACTCACCGAACTTATTGCTGTAAAATACTCAACTCACCTCGGCAGGGGACGGAAACCATAGCATCACCTCATCTCCAACTTTCACTTTATCGTAGAACATCCTATTCACCTAGAGAGGGGACGGAAACTAGTTCTTCAAAATTGTTTTTAATGTAATCATTAGATTGGTATAAGAACCTATCTACCTCGAGAGGGGACGGAACTAGTGCAGCAGTTGATAATAGAAGTTTTTTGTGCGTAAAACATCCTATTCACCTCGGCAGGGGACGGAAACACGTCTTTCAAATCAAATACTTCGTATAGTTCCGTAT
The DNA here is from genome assembly GCF_001074635.1 of Streptococcus mitis. GTDB lineage: Bacteria > Bacillota > Bacilli > Lactobacillales > Streptococcaceae > Streptococcus > Streptococcus mitis_E. The sequence continues at coordinate 9,339 of NZ_JUQO01000100.1, read as the reverse complement.
AAGAACCTATCTACCTCAAGAGGGGCCGGAAACGCACCAAGTACATGTGTATCTGTAAATGCCATATTTCGTGTAGAACAATCTATTCGCCCCGCGAGGGGCCGGAAACCACTCCACCTCCTCAATCTCAATACCTTCGCAAGAGAAAAGTATAGCTACTTATCTACCTCGAGAGGGGGCGGAAACAATTCAGGTTTTGCATAAATAGAAACATCAAGACCTTTGTGCATAGCATCCACTTTACCTCGCGAGGGGCCGGAAACGTTTTATTTACTCCACAACAATCAATTTTCTACAATACGTATAAGAGCCTTTCTACCTCGCGAGGGGCCGGAAACAACCCAAAAGGCAAGCTTCAAAACGAGAACCAAGGTATAAGAACCTATCTACCTCGAGAGGGGCCGGAAACCAGATTGCTATGAATCGTTTCATTCTGTGACCTCTTCGAAAGTATAGCTACCTATCTACCTCGGGAGGGGCCGGAAACTGATTTCGCAATGAGTCTCGACATCTTGCTCGATTTGTATAGCTACCTTATCTACCTCGAGAGGGGACATTTTCATAAGGGCAGAGGATTCCAAAAGTAAAAAAGCGCTAATGAGAAACTAAAAGCGCAATTGTATTAATAAAGGAGGCATATGAAACGCATCGAACTATTATTTAAGAGGATTGATCAATCACCGAGCGATCTATCGACAAAATTCCAAGGTTTTCTCATGGAGAACCTAGAATCAGACTATGTGACTTGGCTACATGAGCAGGAGACCAACCCCTACTCACTAAAAATCATCCATCAAAAGGACAAGACCCTATGGTCTCTTCATCTCCTGACGGATGAGGCTGTCAAGCAGATTTTGCCTGTTCTATTGGAGCTCAAGAAAGTAGAACTTCATGATTTACCAACTCTCATGGTTGAGTCTTTGTCCATGCAAGAACTCAGTTCGGAGCAACTTTTTGAGTTTTTTAATGAAAACCAGGATCGGTCACTCTACACCATTCATTTTCAAACTCCGACAGGATTTCGCTCCCAGGGAGAGTACGTGCTCTTTCCGACCATGCGTCTCATCTTTCAGAGTTTGATGATGAAGTATGCACGTCTGGTCGAGAATCGTCAGGAAATCGAAGAGGAAACCTTGGACTACTTGGTCAAGCATAGTAGAATTACCAGCTATCGATTGGAATCCAGCTATTTTAAAGTCCATGGCAAAAAAATACCTGGTTTCAGGGGGAAATTGACCTTTAAGATTACAGGTCCAAATACCTTGAAAGCTTATGCTAATATGCTTCTAAAATTTGGGGAGTACTCAGGTCTCGGTATGAAAACTAGCTTAGGGATGGGAGGTTTAGAACTTGAAGAAAGAAAAGAATGATTTAGTTTATGGATCGCTTTTGCACGCTATCGGCAAGGTGATTCAAGGTTCCAGGTATGATGAGAAAGACCTGGGTACCATTGGGTCCGAATGGTTTAGACGCTTTTCGGACAATGAAAAAATAGCCCAGCAGATAGCCAAGGCGACTTCTAGTGATTTGCCGAAGGACTTAGCTCCTGATAGTTTGGTCTATATCACGTCAGCTGCTGTAAAGATTGCTTCAGGACTAAAAGGGACAGCAAGAATTCATCAAGTAAAAGAAGATTTCCTAAGCAAACAATCGGATATCTTTAATGTTTTTTCAGATAGCCCTAGTCAGCGTTATCTTGATGCGCGTCCATTAGAGCTTGACAGGGAACCAAACTATGCTAAGGAATCGAGTGAACCATCTGACCAGTCAGATTATGACTTGATAGTAGAGACCTTAGAAAAAGAGTTTGAGAGATTGGACTTTAGCCAATCTGAGATAGATACCCTTTTGAATCTCCTTGAGTCTACTCTTTCCTATGTGCCTGTTTCGACAAAAACCAAGGAATTGTCGGATATTTCTCTAGCAACCTACAGTCGTCTGACAGCTGGCTTTGCCCTAGCCATAGAGGAATATTTAGCAGACAAGAATTGCCGTGACTATGAGAAGGTACTGGGGCAAGATTTAGAAGCTTTTTATAGCGAGAAGGCCTTTTTATTAGCAAGTTTTGACTTGTCAGGGATTCAAGACTTTATCTACAATATCGCAACGGCTGGAGCAGCCAAGCAACTAAAAGCACGTTCCTTGTATCTAGATTTTATGGGGGAACATATCGCTGACAACTTACTGGAGAAGTTAGAGCTTACGAGGGCTAATCTTCTCTACGTTGGTGGAGGGCACGCCTACTTTATCCTTCCAAACACCGAAAAAACTAGAGAGAGCTTGGCTCACTTTGAAGCAGAATTCAATCAGTTTTTGGTCAAGCATTTCCAGACAGGTCTATACGTAGCATTTGGTTGGAGTCCGTTTTCTGCCAATGATATGACAACGACACTGGCCGACTATCGAAAAGTCTATCAAACAACTAGTCGGATGATTTCCCAAAAGAAAATTTCTCGTTATGATGCCAAAACTCTCCTTGAACTCAACCAAGGAGGAAAAAGTTCCCAGAGAGAATGTGCTATTTGCCACTCAGTAGAAAAGCTTACCAAGTATAAAGATCAAGAGGTCTGCCATATCTGTGCAGGAATGTATCGCTTTGCCAAGGAAATACAAGAAAACTACTATATTGTGACAAAAGAAAAAATTGTGACAAAAGAAAAAGGCCTGCCGATAGGTCCGGGAGCCTATATTAGTGGTATTTCTAAAGCCGACCTTGCCAATGAAGAGTGGGACCGTGTTTATGTAAAGAATAGCTATAGTACAGATATCCTAAAAGCAACCCATGTCTTTGTCGGAGATTACAAGTATGATGAGATTTACAATTATGCTCAACTATCTCAGGATAGGGAAACTGGACAAGGGATTAAACGATTAGCAGTTGTTCGACTAGATGTGGATGATCTAGGAGCAGCCTTTATGGCTGGATTCTCCTATCAAGATGGTGGCAAGTATAATACTCTGGCACGCTCGGCGACCTTCTCTAGAAGTATGAGTCTCTTCTTTAAGGTCTATATCAACCAGTTTGCCAAAGAGAAAAAACTATCAATCATCTATGCCGGTGGAGATGATGTATTTGCTATCGGTTCCTGGCAGGATATTATTGAGTTCACTATTTGTCTCCGACAAAACTTTATCAAGTGGACAAATGGCAAATTAACCCTATCAGCAGGGATTGGCCTCTTTCCAGATAAAACTCCAGTTAGCCTCATGGCTGAAGAGACTGGAAAGTTAGAAGGAGCAGCCAAGGATAACGATAAGGATAGTATTTCCCTTTTTGACAAAAATTATATCTTGAAATTCGACCAATTTATTGACAATGTCTATAATGGGAAACTGAAGAGCATTCGTTACTACTTTAATATCCAAGATGAACGTGGTAAGAGCTTTATCTATAAACTGATTGAGCTCCTTCGTAACTACGATCGTATGAATATTGCTCGATTAGCTTATTATTTAACTCGTTTGGAAGACCAGACACCTAAAGACAAAAAAGAAGAGTTTAGAAAGTTCAAAGATTTATTCTTTTCTTGGTATAAAGGTAGCGAAAATGAACGTAGGGAAGCAGAGATAGCTTTACTTCTATATATTTATGAGATTAGAAAGGATTCATAGATGGCAATTTTAACAGATGATAATTACGTAGATAAGGCAGAAAAGGTTATTAAATCATTGAATCGAAATACTAGGAATTTTAGAAATCCTGATGCATTCCTTTTAACAACTACACAAATTCGAAATCTACTAAATTTAACTAGTAATCTTTTTGATGAAAGTAGGATCAGAGAGTATAAGGAATTGGCTGATAAAATTGCTTATTTGAGAGTGCAGTTTGTTTATCAATCGGGCCGAGAAACTGCAGTTAAAGATTTGGTGAAAAAGGCTGAGATTCTAGACATTCTAAAAGAAATAAACAATAAGGAAAGTCTCCAACGCTTTTGCCGCTATATGGAAGCACTAGTAGCTTATTTCAGATTTTACGGAGGGGAAGATCAATGACATTTGCAAAAATTAAAATAACGGGAGAAATTCGTCTAGAGACAGGACTTCATATTGGAACAAGTAATGCCTTTGCAGCGATTGGAGCTATGGACTCACCTGTGATTAAAGATCCAATTACAAACCTACCCATTATCCCAGGGTCAAGTATCAAAGGGAAAATGCGTACCCTTCTAGCAAAAGTATATAATTCTAGACCAGCAAAGCAGCCAGGAGAAGATGGGGAAATTCTAAGTCGACTATTTGGAAATAGCTCATCTAAGCGCGATAAAGTAGGTCGTTTAATTTTTAGAGATGCTTTTTTATCTAATAAAGATGAACTGGATAGCTTAGGCGCAAAGATTTATACTGAAGTAAAATTCGAAAATACCATTGATCGTATCTCTGCTGTAGCTAAACCGAGACAAATTGAGCGTGCCATCCGAGACAGTGTCTTTGGATTTGAGTTGATCTATGAGATGACAGACAAGAGTCAAGCTCAAGTAGAAGAAGACTTCAAAGTGATTCTTGATGGATTAAAACTGTTGGAACTTGATTATTTAGGTGGTTCAGGTTCTCGTGGATATGGTAAAGTTGTTTTTGAGGATCTTAAAGCAAATACAGTTTTCGGAAACTATGATGTTAGTAGATTGAATGAACTTTTAACTACGGAGGTCTAGTATGACCTATAAGATGTATATTATGAACTTTCAGTCTGCTCACTTTGGAGCAGGTACTCTGGATAGTTCTAAAATGACTTTTGCAGCTGACCGCTTGTTTTCAGCTCTGGTATTAGAAGCAAAAAAAATGGGAAAAATGGAGGAATTCGTGTCAATAGTGAGTCAAGATGAATTTGTTTTGACTGATTCCTTTCCTTATCTGTCAGTTCCATTTTTACCTAAGCCGATAGGATTTCCAAAGTTTGAACAGCCAGACTTAACAACGGATGTCAAGGAAGTAAGACGTCAAGCAAAAATGGCAAAGAAACTTCAGTTTATCCCTTTGGATAATTTTGATTCTTATGTAAATGGAACGCTTTTTAAAGATGAAGAACACGTAGTAACAAATATTGTCACAAAAAATCAACCTCATGTGGATGGGGCACTTTATCAAGTTTCTACTGTTAGATTTAGAGATGACTCTTCACTTTATGTGATTGCAAACGAGTCTGAGCTCTTGAATGAACTCATGACAAGCTTGCAGTATACAGGAATTGGTGGGAAGCGTTCTAGTGGCTATGGACAATTTGATTTGACTATATTAGATTTACCAGATGGCTTCAAAAATCGTCTTACCAAGGTCCATCAAGGACCTGTCATGACTTTGACAACTTCACTACCGGTTGAACATGAACTTAAAAACACAATGGAAGCTAGTTCTTATTTACTAAGTAAATCAAGTGGTTTTGCTTTTAGTACAGAAACCAATGAAAATTACCGTAAGCAGGATTTATATAAGTTTGCTTCTGGCTCTACTTTCTCTGAAACCTTTACAGGACAGATTGTGGATGTAAGACCTCTTGATTTTCCACATGAAGTATTAAATTATGCTAAACCACTATTTTTTAAGATGGAGGGAGAAAGATGAAAACAGAATATAGAACTTTTCAATTCAGCCTTCTTTCTATGGCTCCTATCCATATTGGCAGTGGTGATAAGTACACTTCTCGTGAATTTATTTATGAAAATGGGTACTTTTATTTCCCTGATATGGGTAAGTTTTATAATCGAATGGTGGAGAAAGGTTATGATCAGAAGTTTGAGCGCTTCTTACAAGAGAGAAAGCCAAGAGCAAGTAATAATCGTTTGATTTCCTTTTTAGAGGATAACCGTATTTCTGACCGTGATTTTGGTGGTTATAGAATTAAAGAGACAGGTTTGGAAACTGAAGAGAATGATAATGATTCTAAATTAGGTGCTATTAATGAAGTAGTAAAGTTTATGAGAGACCCGTTTGGGACTCCATATATTCCTGGAAGTTCATTAAAGGGAGCTATTCGGACTATCTTGATGAATACCAATCCTGACTGGAATAATAAAAATGTTGTGAAAGATAAAAAGGAAAACAAATCTTTGATTCCTTGGGGTGCCAAAAAGGGTCAAGAATTTAATGACTTGTTTAATGCGATTCGTGTTAGTGATAGTGAGTCATTTAACAATGAGCAGATTATTCTAGTTCAAAAATGGGATTATTCTGCTAAATCACTAACTGCCAAGCCTCTTCCTTTATACAGGGAAGCAATCGCACCCTTAACTAAAATCAATTTCACCATTACTACAACTACTAAGGAAGCTGGAATCCTAATGGAAGAATTAGGACAGATATCGCAAGCCTTTTACAAAGAATATAAAAATTTTTTCTTATCAGATTTTCCTGAAAATAAAATTCAGCCAAATATTCAATATCCTATATACTTGGGTGCTGGTAGTGGAGCTTGGACAAAAACAATTTTTAAACAAGCAAAAGATATTTTACAAGACCGTCACAAGAAACCGGTACAAACTAAGATGAAGGGTAAAGGTGTGTTAAAGCTTACAAAAGCCCCAATGAAAAGTGTTAAAACAACACAAGCAACTCGTAAACTGATAATGAATAATGAATCCTTCTATGAAATGGGGAAAGCTAATTTCATGATTAGGGAGATTTTACAATGAAAATTTTGATATCCGCTGTTAGTGATTCCGATCCGATTAGAGGATTTCATGATGGTGCTCTGGTTCATATTGCAAGAAAGTATCGTCCAGATAAAATTATTATTGTGTATTCTGATAAGATGCTTCCTAATAAAGAGCGAAACAATAAAGTTCTTTTCTCTATATCTGAAAACTATAGACCAGAAATTATTATTCATGAAAAAATAATTATTGGTGAGGATGTCTTTATTTTCGATAAAATGTATGATGAATTCTCAAAAATAATTAATGAATGTTACAAAAAAGAAGATGAATTTATTTTGAATCTTTCTAGTGGGACACCACAGATATGCGCTGCTCTTTTTATTATCAACCGTTTGAGTGGTATAAATGTCAAAGCAGTTCAAGTTGCTTCTCCACAAAAGGGGCCAAATATAGGAGATAAACATGATATAAGTGAAGATATTGATGATTTGATTTCATTAAATGAAGATAGTACCGATCAGTTTGTGGATCGTACTTTGGAAGATAGTGCGGAGAAATTTAGTCAGGATTTAATGAAGAAAACTATTCGTGATTTTATTACTAAATATGATTATAAAGCTAGTTTAGAGTTAGCAAATCAATTACCAGATTTTTCTGGTTTGAAAGAAGCGCGTAAAAAATTGCAAGATATTGTAGATGCGCTAGATAGACAAGATATTCCCCAAACCTTAAAAAATAGAAAATGGAGTGATGAGAAGAAGAAGGTTCTCAATGCTTATCTAACAATTGAATTGCAAAAAGAACGTGGTAATTTTAGTGAAGGTCTGATTAGAATTAAAAACCTTACAGAGTTTATCTTAGGTGACTATATCGAAAATCGTTATCCAGGATTTCTGGATAATTACTCGAACGATTCAGTGAAATATTATATCGGGATTTGGGATTATGACAAGATCCTTCAAGAAAAAAGAGAGTGGATATTGCATAACAAAATCAAACCGATTTTGAGAATGAACAAAACACGAAATACGATAGCTCATAAATTGGATTCACTAGATTCTGAGGAACTTAAACAGTTAGGTCCAGTTCTAAAAGCCTTAAAAGGGCTAATCAAGGAACAGTATCAACTTACTGAAAAGGATTTTAATTTTTACAAGGATTTTAATAAAGAATTATTAGAATTACTGAAATAATGAGAGGTAGAATATCTTGGAAATTTTAATTTCAGCAGTTGGAACGACTGATCCGATAAGCAATAATCGAGATGCAGCTTTATTACATATTGCACGCACTCATAGACCGGAGAAGATTGTTTTAGTTTATAGTGAGGAGATGCTGATCAAGCAAGATCTCATTGAGCAAGCTATTTTTTCCATAGAAGATTATCATCCTGATGTGACAATTGAGTCAACAATTCTAAAAAATGATGAGGTTTATCTATTTGATAAAATGTATGAGGTTATGGGACAGATTGTTGAAAAATATTCTGGAACTGATCATCAATTAATCTTAAACCTATCTTCAGGAACGCCTCAGATTATTTCGGCTTTATTTGCCCTCAATCGAATCAAAGATTATAATACTCAGGCTATTCAGGTTGCAACTCCTAAAAGAGCTGCAAATAGACCATATGTTCAGCTTTCAAGTGATGAAGAAAAGAACTTATTTGCTGAAAACAAGGATAACCAAAAGGATTACGAAGATCGTACTATTAAAGATGAGGCTGAAAAATTTAATCAATCTTTAATCAAACGTCATTTAAGAAATCTGATAGCTTCCTATGATTATCTTGCCGCAGAAGAACTTGTTACAAAAAAAGAATACAATAACTTACTTTCTAAAAAGAAATTATCTTTTTTACGAGCTACATTAAATGACTTTGTAAAAGTATTTAAAACCCAAGCTATTTTAAAAGATATTCAAGACTATCCATTGACAGATGTTGAGAAGAAAGCCCTTAATTACTTTTTAATGATAGAAGTATTGAAAGAGAGAGGACAAGTAGCAGATGTCTTAATCAAATCAAAGTCTTATGTTGAATTTATCATCGAAGAAAAGATCAAAAAAGATTATCCTGATTTAATCAAATATGATGGGGCCTTACCAAAATTAAATGAAGAATACAAAGATTTTGAGAAGATTTTAGATTTTATTGATTTAGAATTTAAAAAAGCAAAAGGAATAGAAAATGAAGAGGAAAGAATTTATTCACCTCAATCAACCTTAAACCTTTTATCTTATGAAAATATTCTAACTTTTTATCAAGTCTCTCCTGACTTATTGAAGTCACTTAAGGTTATTACCGGTTTAAATAGTGAGCGTAACAAAGTTGCACATGGACTATCAGAAATCGATGGTAAAATAGTTAATTCTAAAAAATTGAACCAAACAATAGATACCTTACGTTTTGTCCTTCAGGATACATTTGATATTGAAGATTATTATTTTGGATATTATCAAAAAATCAATGACGAATTACTAGATTTACTTCGTTCTTAACGAACAAGCTTATTTTGAAAGATTACTATTTTGTACTATTTCATTAGGACGATTTCCAGTTGACGCAAGCTTAAAAAAACGTTATAATAAGAAAGTTGAGAATTGATTTTCACTTGTCTTAGTCCAGAGAAATGGCGGTGCTGCGAGCCATCTAAGCTAGGAAGTCATGCTACTCAATCATACAATTGCATAAGAATAAGAGAATGACAAGTTCATTGAATGAAGGTGGTACCGCGGTTTTTCGCCC
>NZ_JUQO01000099.1 GCF_001074635.1 Streptococcus mitis | reverse complement strand
ATCACAGCTATCACAGCTATCACAGCTATCACAGCTCAATTATACCATTTTTAATATATTTACACAATAAAAAACCGGTTTGTTCTATCAATAAAAGTTAAAAATTTTTAATTATTTATAAAATATCAATATATCATATTGTTTTGAACAAAAAAAGAGAGGTTCACCTCTCTCAAATCTAGATTTTTTCGAGAATATAACAACAGCCTTGCACCTCTTAAAATGAGGAACAAGGCTGTTTCTTAATCTTTTGCATTCATTGTTCAACAATAAACAGTTCTTATTTTGACTAAACTTTTAGTCTTCTTTTTTCTTTCCAAGAGCAAGTCCGAGACCACTTAACATGCCAAGAAGTCCTAGAGATGCAAGAGTCGCATTTGATTCTGTTCCTGTACTTGGCAATACAGTTTGAGAATCATTTGATTTAGTTAGTGCATTGCTCACTACTTCCCCCACTTGTTCATTTAGAGTAACTTTCTCAGATTCACGTTCCGTATCATCAGATTGCACTGGTTGAGGGTTATTAGATTCATGATTACTAGATTCTTGGTTACTAGTTTCACGATTACTAGATTCTTGGTTACTAGATTCATGATTACTAGTTTCATGATTACTAGTTTCATGGTTACTAGTTTCATGGTTACTAGATTCATGGTTACTAGTTTCATGGTTACTAGTTTCATGGTTACTAGTTTCATGGTTACTAGTTTCATGATTATTAATTCCTATTAATCTATTAGATGAAACTTTTTTGAAGATGTGTTTAACAACATGCTTTTCTTCATCTTTTTCTGTTCTTAAAAAGACATATTCTTCGATTTCACCCGCTTCTAATGCCTCGTTAGCACCACCCAGTGTAGCTGGTTCTTTGACATCCGCTGGTTTTAGATCATGACCATCCTCATCAACCCACTTAGTGATAAGTAGTGCAGCTATATCCAATTTAGCTGATTCTAAAATATGTTCATTAGAAATTAGAACACTTATATCCTCAGTAATATTTCCTGTATTTGGTTCAACTCTATAAGTAGTTACTGTCTTAACAACATTATCTCCATCCTTAGAATATACTACTTTATCCTTCGCTGGAATTTTAACGATCGTATTAGTTGGTTCTTTCGTACGAACTGGTTTTCCTACAATTGGGGTAATTTCCCCTGTTGTTGGATTTACTCTGTACGTTGTTGTGATTGTATCTTCACCATCTTCACCTTTAACGGTGATTGCTTCAGTACCTTTTTCTTTCGTATCATCTTTTTCGTAAACTACTGGAGATGGTACTGCCTTCTTCTCAACCGTTGGTTCTTTCTTTGTTCCGTAAGTAGTTACTGTTGTAGGAGCTACCTTACCTGTTTTTGGATCAACTTCATAAGTTGTAGTCTTGATAACTTCACGACCTTGCTCATCCTTACTACGCTCAACCTTAGTTTTAGCCCCAACCTTAACTATTGTTTTACCAGCTGGAGTGACCACTGGGTTGCCAACGTGTTCTGTGATATGACCGTCCTTTGGATCTACATCGTAAGTGGTTGTAGTAACTGTTTTACCTCTTTCACCCTCAGTACGCTGATCTAGTGTACCGAAGTCTTTTTCAACATCTTTAACGTATTCCACTTCTGGTTCAATTGATGTTTCTACTACTTTATCCTTAGCCGCGACTTTAACTATTGTTTCTGTTGGATTTACTATTACTGGATTTACTTCATTTGGAGTAACTTCCCCATTATCTGGATTTACTGTGTAAGTCGTTGTCGTTGTCTTACTTCCGTCTTTTCCTGGGACAGTAATATTATCTTGACCTTTTTCGCGACTAACATCTTTTTCGTATTTTACTGGGGATGGGATTGTTTCTACTTCTACTTTATCTT
>NZ_JUQO01000098.1 GCF_001074635.1 Streptococcus mitis | reverse complement strand
AACCCGTGTTACCGCCGTGAAAAGGCGGTGTCTTAACCCCTTGACCAACGGACCTTCTATCTGTAGCAGATATAACCATTATATCAATTTCTTACTAATTGTCAATCACTTTTGAGATTTTTTCTCTAGAATATCTTTTAATTTTCTAATTTTTAATCTTGAAATAGGACAACGATGGTCTTCATAGAAAACAATTTCTAGATTTTTTCGATCAATTTCTCTGATATTGCCTATATTTACCAAAAATGACTTATGAGGAGAATAAAATCGCTGAGTATGTTTGTCCTTTTCCTGAATATCTGTCATTGTTCCATAGAACTCTTTTGCAAAATTCTTACCAATAATGCGTAATTTATGAGAGACACCTGTCGTTTCAATATACAAAATATCATGGTAAGGAATTTTTAAATCATTTCCCTTGTAATTGTAATCAAAATAATCTACAACATCTTCATTTTCAAGTAACATACTCTTCGTGTAGAAAATATTTTGCTCAATTCTCTTCTTAAACATCTCATCATTGATATCCTTATCAACAAAATCTAGGGCTGATACCTGGTATTTATAGGTTAGAGTCGCAAACTCTGATCGACTGGTGATAAAGACGATAATAGCGTAGGGATTGTAATGACGAATGAGCTGAGCAACCTCAAATCCTTTTTTCTCAATTCCATGAATATCGATATCTAGGAAATAAAGCTGATTTACTTCATCATTTTCAATGTATTCTTCAAATTCACGGACTTTTCCTGTTGTCTTGTATGATATTGGAATATTCGATTCTTTCGAAATTTCATCCAATATTCTCTCTAGTCTCACTTGATGTTCAATAACATCTTCTAAAATTAAAACTTTCATTCAAATTCCCTCTTAAATCTAATGATTTGTCTAAATGTACTGCCTTCCATCTCTGTTTCTAAAATAATGTTGTTGTACTTATCCAGTAGTTCTTTCACATTATTTAATCCAACTCCGCGATTCCTTCCCTTAGTGGAGAATCCTAAAGCAAATAGATCTCCTGAAGGAGTCATCGTCATTTTACATGAATTCTGAATCACAATAACTGTTTCAGTTTCCATCTTAATAACTGCTACTTCCATCTGCTTTTTATAACTATCAGCCGATCCTTCGACAGCATTGTTCAATAAAATGCTCATGATACGCACTAAATCCAATAGTTCGATTGGGAGCTTGGTAATCGTATCTTTTACTTCCAGTGTAAACTCTACACCATTATTTCTAGCATAGATAATTGACTGAGCAACCAAACTTCGTAAAGCTGAATCTTCTATGTTGTTCAAATCAAAGTAAGTATACTTATCTGAACGCAGTTTGTGATTAGCTTTAACCAAAACTTCATTGTAAACTCTGTCAATTTCCTGTAAATCACCACTGTCAATTGCCATCTGCATACTGACAAGCATTCCAGCATAGTCATGTCGAAAACCACGGATTTCATTATACAAGCCAACAATTTCGTCTGTATAATTCTGTAAATGTTTCTGTTCAAATTTCTTCTGTTTCAAAGCAATCTCTTTCTCCATTTGAACTTTATGAGAATTCATTGCAAAGAAGGTCAAAAGTAAAGAGATAAAGACAATAGATGATAAAATACTTCCAAAGCTATTCAAATGTTTAATCGTACTTACCATATTTGAAACGAAGGATACAATATGGAGCAGTAGTAAAGCAAAAAATACTTTTTTCAAGAAAGGATAAAGGTAGTCCTTGTCAAAATAGGCTAGTTCCAAATGGAAATAATGAATGATTGTTACGATAACGACATAAGTCAACACCGTTACAACGAAAAAGAATAGGCCATAATATTGTAAAACAAAATTGTCTCCTGTTATAGAGGAGAAAGTTACGGACAGAAAGTTATGAGTACTCTCATATAAAAGAGATAGTAGTAAACTTAGGAATAGTCCTCTATCCCTCTCATACTGTTTCATCCATCGAAAATAGGAATATAAGCCCAAAGGAAATAAAAATCTTGCAATCCCTAACCCATCTAAATTTAGAAGATAAAAGGGAAGTTCAAGTACTGCTTCTACTAGTAATGTATAAGCACCAAAAACGAATAATTCTTTTCTATTTATTTGACCTTTACAAATTAAATGGTAACTGTGACTAATAATAAAAAAATATAATATAAAATCTACTACTAAGAAAAAATCCATTCTCTACCCCTTTATCTTCTTTTAAAGAAATTAAGTAAACTATAACTTGTTTTTCTTATCTCCCCACCTTGAATCTTTTGCAAGTCTTTTTCCTTCAAGGCTACAAACTGTTCCAATTTAACTGTGTTTTTCATAATAAAATCTCCTCAATGTTTTTTTCTTGTAAGCTAACTTACAAAAACCATTATACAAAATGGAATTTCATTTTAGATAAAATTCTCTCAACTGTCATTTTTTTCTCCCCAAGTGTACTTTTTTAAGAAAAAAGCCGGGAAAATTCCCAGCTTTGCTACTATATTGATCCCAGCAGGATTCGAACCTGCGACCGTTCGCTTAGAAGGCGAATGCTCTATCCAGCTGAGCTATGAGACCTAACACAATTATTCTACCAAAAATTCAATTAAAAGTCAATTTTCTATTTATGATAGGGGGATCCCTGCTGAATCGTAAAAGCGCGATAGATTTGTTCAACAAGAACTAGTCTCATTAACTGATGGGGCAAGGTTAAGCGGCCAAAACTAACAGAAAGATTGGCTCTCTTTTTTACATCCTGTGCTAATCCCAGACTCCCTCCAATAATAAAGGTAAGAGTAGAAAATCCTTTTATAGAAGCTTCTTCTAACTGCTTACTAAATTCTTCCGAGGAGAAAGTTTTCCCTTCAATCGCTAACACAATAACAAAATCACGATCACCAACTTTTGATAAAATTCTCTGACCTTCTATTTCTAAAATCTTTTGATTTTCTGATTCACTGGCCCTATCTGGTGTTTTTTCATCTGCCAACTCAATCATTTCAAGCTTAGCAAATCGAGAAATTCGTTTTGAATACTCTGCAATACCATCTTTTAAATACTTTTCTTTCAGTTTCCCAACTGTTACAACTTTAATTTTCATGACTCTATTCTAACATATTCTCTATTTTTTCACACCTTATTCACAAAATAAAAGGTTAATTTTAGCCGAGAAAACCACAGATTTTTGAAAGTTATCCACAATCTGTAATCTGTGAAAAACTTTTATGTTTAAGTTATAATTAAGCTAGTCAGTTTATACTTTCAGTAATTTCAAATATATGGAGGCAAATATGAAACATCTAAAAACATTTTACAAAAAAGGGTTTCAATTATTAGTCGTTATCGTCATTAGCTTTATTAGTGGAGCCTTGGGTAGTTTTTCAATAAACCAACTAACTCAAAAAAGTGGTGTAAGTACCTCTAACAACAATAGTACTATTACACAGACTGCTTATAAGAACGAAAATTCAACAACACAGGCTGTTAACAAAGTAAAAGATGCTGTTGTTTCTGTTATTACTTATTCAGCAAACAGACAAAATAGCGTATTTGGTAATGATGATACTGACACAGATTCTCAGCAAATCTCTAGTGAAGGATCTGGGGTTATTTATAAAAAGAATGATAAAGAAGCTTATATTGTCACCAATAATCACGTTATAAATGGCGCCAGCAAAGTAGATATTCGTTTGTCAGATGGAACTAAAGTACCCGGAGAAATTGTCGGAGCTGATACTTTCTCTGATATTGCTGTCGTCAAAATCTCTTCAGAAAAAGTGACAACAGTAGCTGAGTTTGGTGATTCTAGCAAGTTAACCGTAGGAGAAACTGCTATTGCCATCGGTAGCCCATTGGGTTCTGAATATGCAAATACTGTCACTCAGGGTATTGTATCTAGTCTCAATCGAAATGTATCTTTAAAATCTGAAGATGGACAAGCCATTTCTACAAAAGCCATCCAAACTGATACTGCTATTAACCCAGGTAACTCTGGTGGCCCACTGATCAATATTCAAGGGCAGGTTATCGGAATTACCTCAAGTAAAATTGCCACAAATGGAGGAACATCTGTAGAAGGTCTTGGTTTTGCAATCCCTGCAAATGATGCTATCAATATTATTGAACAGTTGGAAAAGAACGGAAAAGTGACTCGTCCAGCTTTGGGAATTCAAATGGTCAATCTCTCAAATATTAATACAAGTGATATTAGAAGACTGAATATTCCAAGCAGTGTAACATCTGGTGTAGTTGTTCGTTCTGTACAAAGCAATATGCCTGCAAATGGTCACCTTGAAAAATACGATGTTATTACAAAAGTAGATGACAAAGACATTGCTTCATCAACAGACTTACAAAGTGCTCTTTACAATCATTCTATCGGAGACACCATTAAAATAACTTACTATCGTAACGGTAAAGAAGAAACTACATCTATTAAACTTGACAAGAGTTCAGGTGATTTAGAATCTTAATTGACATCTATGTAAAGAAAGCTTTACATAAGAGAAAAGATGTGTTAGTGTAGAATCATGGAAAAATTTGAAATGATTTCTATCACAGATATACAAAAAAATCCCTATCAACCTCGAAAAGAATTTGATGGAGAAAAACTAGATGAACTAGCACAGTCTATCAAAGAAAATGGGGTCATTCAACCGATTATTGTTCGTCAATCTCCTGTTATTGGTTATGAAATCCTTGCAGGAGAGAGACGCTATCGGGCTTCACTTTTAGCTGGTCTAACGTCTATCCCAGCTGTTGTTAAACAGCTTTCAGATCAAGAGATGATGGTCCAGTCCATCATTGAAAATTTGCAAAGAGAAAATTTAAATCCAATAGAAGAAGCACGCGCCTATGAATCTCTTGTAGAGAAAGGATTTACCCATGCTGAAATTGCAGATAAAATGGGCAAGTCTCGTCCATATATCAGCAACTCCATTCGTTTGCTTTCCTTGCCAGATGCTATCCTCTCAGAAGTAGAAAATGGCAAACTATCACAAGCTCATGCGCGTTCTCTAGTTGGGTTGAATAAGGAACAACAAGACTATTTCTTTCAACGAATTATAGAAGAAGACATTTCTGTAAGGAAGTTAGAAGCTCTTCTTACAGAGAAAAAACAAAAGAAACTGCAAAAAAATGATCATTTCATACAAAATGAAGAAGAACAGTTAAAAAAACTACTCGGATTAGATGTAGAAATCAAAATGTCTAAAAAAGATAATGGAAAAATCATTATTTCTTTTTCAAATCAAGAAGAATACAGTAGAATTATCAACAGCCTGAAATAAGGCTGTTCTTTTATTTTTTTATCTCACAAGGTTATCCACTATTTTTTTCAATAAAAAGCTTAATAAATCAATAGCTTCTGTTTTTATCCCCAACCTGTGGATAAAACTTGGCCACATTGTGGATTATTTTTCACAGCTTGTGGAAAATTCTTTTTCTCTATGGTAAAATAGGTCTAGTATTAAACTTTTAAATAGTAAAGGAGGAGAAAGGATTGAAAGAAAAACAATTTTGGAATCGTATATTAGAATTTGCTCAAGAAAGACTGACTCGATCCATGTATGATTTCTATGCTATTCAAGCTGAACTCATCAAGGTAGAGGACAATGTTGCCACTATATTTTTACCACGATCTGAAATGGAAATGGTCTGGGAAAAACAACTAAAAGATATTATTGTAGTTGCTGGATTTGAAATTTATGATGCTGAAATAACTCCCCACTATATTTTCACTAAACCTCAAGATACGACTATCTCACAAGTTGAAGAAGCTACAAATTCAACTCTTTATGACTATAGTCCAAAGTTAGCATCTATTCCTTATTCGGATACTGGGTTAAAAGAAAAGTATACCTTTGATAATTTTATTCAAGGAGATGGAAATGTTTGGGCAGTATCAGCCGCTTTGGCTGTCTCTGAAGATTTAGCTCTGACCTATAACCCTCTTTTTATCTATGGAGGACCTGGTCTTGGTAAGACTCACCTGTTAAACGCTATTGGAAATGAAATTCTAAAAAATATTCCAAATGCGCGTGTCAAATACATACCTGCTGAAAGCTTTATTAATGACTTTCTTGATCACTTAAGGCTTGGGGAAATGGAAAAATTTAAAAAAACCTATCGTAGTCTTGATCTTTTGTTAATCGATGATATCCAGTCACTCAGCGGAAAAAAAGTTGCAACTCAAGAAGAATTTTTCAATACTTTTAATGCCCTTCATGACAAGCAAAAACAGATTGTCCTAACCAGTGATCGTAGTCCAAAACATCTAGAAGGTCTCGAGGAGAGGCTTGTCACGCGCTTTAGTTGGGGATTGACACAAACTATCACACCCCCTGACTTTGAAACACGTATTGCCATTTTACAAAGTAAAACGGAACATTTAGGCTACAATTTCCAAAGTGATACTCTAGAATACCTAGCTGGGCAATTTGATTCAAATGTTCGAGATCTTGAGGGAGCTATCAACGACATCACTTTAATTGCCAGAGTAAAAAAAATCAAGGATATCACTATTGATATTGCTGCAGAAGCTATTAGAGCTCGCAAACAAGATGTTAGCCAAATGCTCGTCATCCCAATTGACAAAATCCAAAATGAAGTTGGTAACTTTTATGGTGTTAGCGTCAAAGAAATGAAGGGAAGCAGACGCCTTCAAAATATCGTTTTGGCCCGTCAAGTAGCCATGTATTTATCTAGAGAACTAACAGATAATAGTCTTCCAAAAATTGGGAAGGAATTTGGAGGAAAAGATCATACAACAGTCATTCATGCCCATGCAAAAATTAAATCTTTGATTGATGAAGACGATAATTTACGTTTAGAAATTGAATCAATCAAAAAGAAAATCAAATAAATTGTGGATAACTTTCGCTTTTTTATCTTTTTTATCCACATTTTTTAAACAAGCTAAAAAACTTGATATGACTTACTTTTAGTCTGTTTTCCACAGATTTCACAGACTCTATTATTACTATTATCCTTCTAATACTAAAAATAAATAAAGGAGAATCCATGATTCATTTTTCAATTAATAAAAATTTATTTCTACAAGCATTAAATATTACTAAGAGAGCTATTAGTTCTAAAAATGCCATTCCTATTTTATCAACTGTCAAAATTGATGTGACCAATGAAGGTGTTACTTTAATTGGTTCAAATGGTCAAATTTCAATTGAAAATTTTATTTCTCAAAAAAATGAAGATGCTGGTCTATTAATTACTTCTTTAGGTTCGATCCTTCTTGAAGCTTCTTTCTTTATCAATGTAGTATCTAGTCTACCTGATGTAACTCTTGATTTTAAAGAAATTGAACAAAATCAAATTGTTTTAACGAGTGGCAAATCAGAAATTACCCTAAAAGGAAAAGATAGCGAACAGTACCCACGAATCCAAGAAATTTCAGCAAGCACTCCTTTGGTTCTTGAAACAAAATTACTTAAGAAAATTATCAATGAAACAGCTTTTGCTGCAAGTACACAAGAAAGTCGTCCAATTTTGACAGGTGTTCATTTTGTATTGAGTCAACACAAAGAGTTAAAAACAGTTGCAACAGACTCTCATCGTCTAAGCCAGAAAAAATTGACTCTTGAAAAAAATAGTGATGATTTTGATGTCGTAATTCCTAGCCGTTCTCTACGCGAATTTTCAGCGGTATTTACAGATGATATTGAAACTGTAGAGATTTTCTTTGCTAACAATCAAATCCTCTTTAGAAGTGAAAATATTAGTTTCTACACACGTTTGTTAGAAGGAAACTATCCTGACACAGATCGTTTGATTCCAACAGACTTTAACACTACAATTACTTTTGATGTGGTAAACTTACGTCAGTCAATGGAGCGTGCTCGCCTTTTATCAAGTGCGACTCAAAATGGTACTGTGAAGCTTGAAATTAAAGATGGGATTGTTAGCGCCCATGTTCATTCTCCAGAAGTTGGTAAAGTAAACGAAGAAATCGATACTGATCAGGTGACTGGTGAAGATTTGACTATTAGTTTCAACCCAACTTACTTGATTGATTCACTCAAGGCTTTAAATAGCGAAAAGGTGACCATTAGCTTTATCTCAGCTGTTCGTCCATTTACTCTTGTGCCAGCAGATACTGACGAAGACTTCATGCAACTTATCACCCCCGTTCGTACAAATTAAGTGAAAGAGGTTGAGCTTAGCTCGCCTCTTTTATGATATAATCGAAAAAGAAAAGGAGAGTAGTATGTATCAAGTTGGAAATTTTGTTGAAATGAAAAAACCACATGCTTGCACCATCAAGTCAACAGGAAAAAAATCTAATCGTTGGGAAATTACACGTGTAGGAGCAGATATCAAAATAAAGTGCAGTAATTGTGACCATGTTGTCATGATGGGGCGCTATGATTTTGATCGAAAAATGAATAAAATTATTGACTGAGAACCCTTAGTTAGAGGGTTAGCAAGTTTTCCCTTTTTGTGTTATAATATTAGGGATTGAAATGAAAACGGAGAATGAGAAAATATGGCTTTAACAGCAGGTATCGTTGGTTTGCCAAACGTTGGTAAATCAACACTATTTAATGCAATTACAAAAGCAGGAGCAGAGGCAGCAAACTACCCATTTGCGACGATTGATCCAAACGTTGGAATGGTAGAAGTTCCAGATGAACGCCTACAAAAACTAACTGAAATGATTACTCCTAAAAAGACAGTTCCAACAACATTTGAATTTACAGATATCGCAGGAATTGTAAAAGGAGCTTCAAAAGGAGAAGGGTTGGGGAATAAATTCTTGGCCAATATCCGTGAAGTAGATGCGATTGTTCACGTAGTTCGTGCTTTTGATGATGAAAATGTTATGCGCGAGCAAGGACGTGAAGACGCCTTTGTGGATCCACTTGCAGATATTGACACCATTAATCTGGAATTGATTCTTGCTGACTTAGAATCGGTCAATAAGCGTTATGCGCGTGTAGAAAAGATGGCACGTACGCAAAAAGATAAAGAATCTGTAGCAGAATTCAATGTTCTTCAAAAGATTAAACCAGTCCTTGAAGATGGAAAATCAGCTCGCACCATCGAATTTACAGATGAAGAACAAAAAGTTGTCAAAGGTCTCTTCCTTTTGACAACTAAACCAGTTCTTTATGTTGCCAATGTAGATGAGGATGTGGTTTCAGATCCAGATTCTATCGACTATGTCAAACAAATTCGTGAATTTGCAGCGACAGAAAATGCTGAAGTAGCAGTTATTTCTGCGCGTGCTGAGGAAGAAATTTCTGAGTTAGACGATGAAGACAAGCAAGAGTTTCTTGAAGCACTTGGATTGACAGAATCAGGCGTTGACAAGTTGACTCGTGCAGCTTACCACTTACTTGGACTGGGAACTTACTTCACAGCTGGTGAAAAAGAAGTTCGTGCTTGGACTTTCAAACGTGGTATGAAGGCTCCTCAAGCAGCTGGGATTATTCACTCAGACTTTGAAAAAGGATTTATTCGTGCAGTAACCATGTCATATGAGGATCTAGTGAAATACGGATCTGAAAAAGCCGTAAAAGAAGCTGGGCGCTTGCGTGAAGAAGGAAAAGAATATATCGTTCAAGATGGCGATATCATGGAATTCCGCTTTAATGTCTAAAAAATTTAATGAATAGTGTCACTTAGGTTGGAAAAAAATTCCAACCCTTTTGGCTTTTGAAAGGAAAAATAAATGAGCAAATTACTTGTAGGATTAGGAAATCCAGGGGATAAATATTTTGAAACAAAACACAATGTTGGTTTTATGTTGATTGACCAACTAGCGAAAAAACAAAATGTCACTTTTACACACGATAAGATATTTCAAGCAGACCTAGCATCCTTTTTCTTCAATGGAGAAAAAATTTATCTTGTCAAACCAACGACCTTTATGAATGAAAGTGGAAAAGCAGTTCATGCTTTATTGACTTACTATGGTTTGGATATTGAAGATTTACTCATCATTTACGATGATCTTGACATGGAAGTTGGAAAGATTCGCTTAAGAGCAAAGGGTTCAGCAGGTGGTCATAATGGTATCAAGTCTATTATTCAACATATTGGAACTCAGGTCTTTAACCGTGTTAAGATTGGAATTGGAAGACCTAAAAATGGTATGTCAGTTGTTCATCATGTTTTGAGTACATTTGACAAGGATGATTATATTGGTATTTTACAATCTATTGACAAAGTTGACGATTCTGTAAACTACTATTTACAAGAGAAAAACTTTGAGAAAACGATGCAGAGGTATAACGGATAAATGGTAACCTTATTAGATTTATTCTCAGAAAATGATCAGATTAAAAAATGGCATCAAAGTTTAACAGATAAGACAAGACAACTAATACTTGGTTTATCAACGTCTACTAAGGCTCTTGCAATTGCAAGCAGTTTAGAAAAAGAAGATAAGATTGTTTTACTGACGTCAACTTATGGAGAAGCAGAAGGACTTGTTAGTGATCTTATATCTGTCTTGGGTGAGGAACTTGTCTATCCATTTTTGGTAGATGACTCCCCTATGGTCGAGTTTTTGATGTCTTCACAAGAAAAAATCATTTCACGAGTTGAAGCCTTGCGTTTTTTGACTAATTCATCTAAGAAAGGGATTTTAGTTTGTAATATCGCAGCAAGTCGATTGATTTTACCGTCTCCAAATGTATTCAAAGATAGTATTGTAAAAATCTCAGTTGGTGAAGAATATGACCAACATGCGTTTATCCATCAATTAAAGGAAAATGGCTATCGAAAAGTCACTCAAGTACAAACTCAGGGCGAATTTAGTTTGCGAGGAGATATTTTAGATATTTTTGAAATATCCCAGTTAGAACCTTGCCGAATTGAGTTTTTTGGTGATGAAATTGATGGAATTCGTACTTTTGAAGTCGAAACACAATTATCGAAAGAAAATCAGACAGAACTCACTATCTTTCCAGCTAGTGATATGCTTTTGAGAGAAAAGGATTATCAACGAGGACAGTCAGCTTTAGAAAAACAAATTTCAAAAACTTTATCACCGATTTTGAAATCCTATCTAGAAGAAATTCTTTCAAGTTTTCACCAAAAACAAATACATTCAGATTCACGGAAGTTTTTATCTTTGTGCTATGAAAAGACATGGACTGTCTTTGATTATATTGAAAAAGATATACCAATATTCTTTGATGATTATCAGAAATTAATGAATCAGTATGAAGTCTTTGAAATGGAGTTAGCACAATACTTTACAGAAGAATTACAGAACAGTAAATCATTTTCTGAAATGCAGTATTTTGCAGATACAGAGCAGATCTATAAAAAACGGAGTCCGGTTACCTTTTTCTCTAATATGCAAAAGGGTTTAGGAAATCTCAAGTTTGATCAAATTTATCAATTTAATCAATATCCTATTCAGGAGTTTTTCAATCAATTTTCTTTTCTAAAAGAAGAAATTGAACGATATAAAAAAATGGAATACACCATTATTCTGCAGTCTAGCAATTCAATGGGAAGTAAAACATTGGAGGATGTGTTAGAGGAATATCAGATTAAATTGGATTATAGAGATAAGTCAAGAATCTGTCAAGAATCTGTAAACTTAATCGAGGGCAATCTCAGACATGGTTTTCATTTTGTAGATGAAAAGATTCTGGTGATTACTGAACATGAGATTTTTCAAAAGAAATTAAAACGTCGTTTTCGAAGACAACATGTTTCAAATGCAGAGCGCTTAAAAGATTATAATGAACTTGAAAAAGGAGACTACGTTGTTCACCACATTCATGGAATTGGTCAATACCTAGGAATTGAAACCATTGAAATCAAAGGGATTCACCGCGATTATGTTAGCGTCCAATACCAAAATGGTGATCAAATTTCTATCCCAGTAGAACAGATTCATCTACTGTCTAAATATATTTCAAGTGATGGGAAAGCTCCTAAACTCAATAAATTAAATGATGGTCATTTTAAAAAAGCCAAGCAAAAAGTAAAGAACCAGGTAGAGGATATAGCTGACGATTTAATTAAACTCTACTCTGAGCGTAGTCAGTTGAAGGGCTTTGCTTTCTCAGTTGATGATGAAGAGCAAGTTGCTTTTGATGATGCTTTCCCTTATGTTGAAACCGATGATCAACTTCGTAGTATTGAGGAAATCAAGAGAGATATGCAAGATTCTCAGCCAATGGATCGACTTTTAGTTGGGGATGTTGGTTTTGGAAAGACTGAAGTTGCTATGCGTGCAGCTTTTAAGGCAGTCAATGATCACAAACAGGTTGTCGTTCTAGTTCCGACGACGGTTTTAGCGCAACAGCACTATACGAATTTTAAGGAACGATTCCAAAATTTTGCAGTTAATATTGATGTGTTGAGTCGCTTTAGAAGTAAAAAAGAGCAGACTGAAACACTTGAAAAATTGAAAAACGGTCAAGTTGATATTTTAATTGGAACACATCGTGTTTTGTCAAAAGATGTTGTGTTTGCTGATTTAGGCTTGATGATTATTGATGAGGAACAGCGATTTGGTGTCAAGCATAAGGAAACCTTGAAAGAACTGAAGAAACAAGTGGATGTCCTAACTTTGACCGCTACTCCAATCCCTCGTACCCTCCATATGTCTATGCTGGGAATCAGAGATTTGTCTGTTATTGAAACTCCGCCGACTAATCGTTATCCAGTGCAAACCTATGTTTTGGAAAAGAATGAAAGTGTCATTCGTGATGCTGTTTTGCGTGAAATGGAGCGTGGAGGTCAAGTTTACTACCTTTACAACAAAGTTGACACGATTGACCAGAAGGTTTCTGAATTACAGGAGTTGATTCCAGAGGCTTCGATTGGTTATGTTCATGGGCAAATGAGTGAAATCCAGTTGGAAAATACTCTACTAGACTTCATTGAGGGACAATACGATATTTTGGTGACGACTACCATTATTGAGACAGGGGTGGACATTCCAAATGCTAATACTTTATTTATTGAAAATGCGGACCATATGGGCTTGTCAACCTTGTATCAGTTAAGAGGAAGAGTCGGTCGTAGTAATCGTATTGCTTATGCCTATCTCATGTATCGTCCAGAAAAATCAATTAGTGAAGTATCTGAGAAGAGATTAGAAGCGATTAAAGGATTTACAGAATTGGGATCCGGATTTAAGATTGCTATGCGAGATCTTTCGATTCGTGGAGCAGGGAATCTCCTAGGAAAATCCCAGTCTGGTTTCATTGATTCTGTTGGTTTTGAATTGTATTCGCAGTTATTAGAGGAAGCTATTGCTAAACGAAACGGTAATGCTAACACTAACACAAGAACCAAAGTGAATGCTGAGTTGATTTTGCAAATTGATGCCTATCTTCCTGATACTTATATTTCAGACCAACGACATAAGATTGAAATTTACAAGAAAATTCGTCAAATTGACAACCGTGTCAATTATGAAGAGTTACAAGAGGAGTTGATAGACCGTTTTGGAGAATACCCAGATGTAGTAGCCTATCTTTTAGAGATTGGTTTAGTCAAGTCATATTTGGACAAGGTCTTTGTTCAACGTGTGGAAAGAAAAGATAATAAAATTACAGTTCAATTTGAAAAAATTACTCAGCGATTGTTTTTGGCTCAAGATTATTTTAAAGCTTTATCCGCAACGAACTTAAAAGCAGGCATCGCTGAGAATAAGGGATTAATGGAGCTTGTATTTGATGTCCAAAATAAGAAAGATTATGAAATTTTAGAAGGTCTGCTGATTTTTGGAGAAAGTTTATTAGAGATAAAAGAGTCTAAGAAAGAAAATTCCATTTGATATTTTTCTTCTATAAAATAGATAAAAATGGTACAATAATAAGTTGAGGTAATAAGGATGAGATTAGACAAATATTTAAAAGTATCGCGAATTATCAAGCGTCGTACAGTCGCAAAAGAAGTAGCAGATAAAGGCAGAATCAAGGTGAATGGAATCTTGGCCAAAAGTTCAACGGATTTGAAAGTTAATGACCAAGTTGAAATTCGTTTTGGAAATAAGTTGCTACTTGTCAAAGTACTAGAGATGAAAGATAGTACAAAAAAAGAAGATGCAGCAGGCATGTATGAAATTATCAGTGAAACACGGGTAGAAGAAAATGTCTAAAAATATTGTACAATTGAATAATTCTTTTATCCAAAATGAATATCAACGTCGTCGCTACCTGATGAAAGAACGACAAAAACGGAATCGTTTTATGGGGTGGGTATTGATTTTGATTATGCTATTATTTATCTTGCCAACTTTTAATTTAGCGCAGAGTTATCAGCAATTACTCCAAAGACGTCAGCAATTAGCAGACTTGCAAACTCAGTATCAAACTTTGAGTGATGAAAAGGATAAGGAGACAGCATTTGCTACCAAGTTGAAAGATGAGGATTATGCTGCCAAATATACACGAGCGAAGTACTATTATTCTAAGTCGAGGGAAATAGTTTATACGATTCCTGACTTGCTTCAAAGGTGATAAAATGGAAAATTTACTAGATGTAATTGAGCAATTTTTGAGTCGATCAGATGAAAAGCTGGAAGAGTTGGCTGATAAAAATCAATTATTGCGTTTACAAGAAGAAAAGGAAAGGAAGAATGCGTAAGTTCTTAATTATTTTGTTGCTACCGAGTTTTTTGACTATTTCAAAAGTCGTTAGCACAGAAAAAGAAGTCGTCTATACTTCGAAAGAAATTTATTACCTTTCACAATCTGACTTTGGTATTTATTTTAGAGAAAAGCTAAGTTCTCCTATGGTTTATGGAGAAGTTCCTGTTTATGCGAATGAAGATTTAGTAGTGGAATCTGGAAAATTGACTCCCCAAACAAGTTTTCAAATAACTGAGTGGCGCTTAAATAAACAAGGAATTCCGGTATTTAAGCTATCAAATCATCAATTTATAGCTGCGGATAAACGATTTTTATATGATCAATCAGAGGTAACTCCAGCAATAAAAAAAGTATGGTTAGAATCTGACTTTAAACTGTATAATAGCCCTTATGATTTAAAAGAAGTGAAATCATCCTTATCAGCTTATTCGCAAGTATCAATTGACAAGACAATGTTTGTAGAGGGAAGAGAATTTCTACATATTGATCAGGTTGGATGGGTAGCTATGGAATCAACTTCTGAAGAAGATAATCGGATGAGTAAAGTTCAAGAAATGTTATCTGAAAAATATCAGAAAGATTCTTTCTCTATTTATGTTAAGCAACTGACTACTGGAAAAGAAGCTGGTATCAATCAAGATGAAAAGATGTATGCAGCCAGCGTTTTGAAACTCCCTTATCTCTATTATACGCAAGAAAAAATAAATGAGAGTCTTTATCAGTTAGATACGACTGTAAAATACATATCTGCAGTCAATGATTTTCCAGGTTCTTATAAACCAGAGGGAAGTGGTAGTCTTCCTAAAAAAGAGGATAATAAAGAGTATTCTCTCAAGGACTTAATCACAAAAGTATCTAAAGAATCTGATAATGTAGCTCATAATATATTGGGTTATTACATTTCAAACCAATCTGATTCCACATTCAAATCCAAGATGTCTGCCATTATGGGAGATGATTGGGATCCAAAAGAAAAATTGATTTCTTCTAAAATGGCTGGGAAAGTCATGGAAGCTATTTATAATCAAAATGGATTTGTGCTAGAGTCTTTGACTAAAACAGATTTTGATAATCAGCGAATTGCCAAAGGTGTTTCTGTGAAGGTATCTCATAAAATTGGGGATGCGGACGAATTTAAGCATGATACGGGTGTTGTCTACGCAGATTCTCCATTTATTCTTTCTATTTTCACTAAGAATTCTGATTATGATACAATTTCTCAGATAGCCAAGGATGTTTATGAGGTTCTAAAATGAGGGAACAAGATTTTTTAAATCATTTTCTCAAGAAGGGATATTTCAAAAAGCATACTAAGGTGGTGCTAGCTCTTTCTGGTGGGTTAGATTCTATGTTTCTATTTAAGGTATTATCTACTTATCAAAAAGAGTTAGAAATTGAATTGATTCTAGCTCATGTGAATCATAAGCAGAGAGTAGAATCAGATTGGGAAGAAAAGGAATTAAGGAAGTTGGCTGCTGAAGCAGAGCTTCCTATTTATATCAGCAATTTTTCAGGAGAATTTTCAGAAGCGCGTGCTCGACATTTTCGTTATGATTTTTTTCAAGAGATCATGAAAAAGACAGGTGCGACAGTTTTAGTCACTGCCCACCATGCTGATGATCAGGTGGAAACGATTTTGATGCGTTTGATTCGAGGGACTCGTTTGCGCTATCTATCAGGAATTAAGGAGAAGCAAGTAGTAGGAGAGATAGAAATCATTCGTCCCTTCTTGCATTTTCAGAAAAAAGACTTTCCTTCAATTTTTCACTTTGAAGATACATCAAATAAGGAAAATCATTATTTTCGAAATCGTATTCGAAACTCTTACTTACCAGAATTAGAAAAAGAAAATCCTCGATTTAGAGATGCAATCTTAGGTATCGGTAATGAAATTTTAGATTATGATTTGGCAATAGCTGAATTATCAAAGAATATTGATGTAGAAAATTTAGAGCAGCTATTGTCTTACTCTGAGTCTACACAAAGAGTTTTACTTCAAACTTATCTGAATCGTTTTCCAGATTTGAATCTCACAAAAGCTCAGTTTGAAGAAGTTCGGCAGATTTTAAAATCTAAAAGCCAGTATCGTCATCCGCTAAAAAATAGCTATGAATTGATAAAAGAGTACCAACATTTTCAGATTTGTAAAATCAGTCCGCAGGCTGATGAAAAGGAGGATGAACTTGTGTTACACTATCAAAATCAGGTAGCTTATCAAGGATATTTATTTTCCTTTGGACTTCCATTAGAAGGTGAATCAATTCAACGAATACCTGTTTCACGGGAAACATCAATACTCATTCGTCATCGAAAAAGAGGAGATTTTTTGATTCAAAATGGGCATAGAAAAAAACTCAGACGTCTATTTATTGATTTGAAAATCCCTATGGAAAAGCGAAAATCTGCTCTGATTATTGAGCAATTTGGTGAAATTGTCTCAATTTTGGGAATTGCGACCAGTAATTTGAGTAAAAACACGAAAAATGATATAATGAACACTATACTTTATATAGAAAAAATAGATAGGTAAAAAAATGTTAGAAAACGATATTAAAAAAATCCTCGTTTCACACGATGAAATTACAGAAGCTGCTAAAAAATTAGGTGCTCAACTCACTAAAGACTATGCAGGAAAAAATCCAATTTTAGTCGGGATTTTAAAAGGATCTATTCCTTTTATGGCTGAATTGGTCAAACATATCGACACACATATTGAAATGGACTTCATGATGGTTTCTAGCTACCATGGTGGGACAGCAAGTAGCGGTGTGATCAATATTAAACAAGATGTGACTCAAGATATCAAAGGAAGACATGTTCTATTTGTAGAGGATATCATTGATACAGGTCAAACTTTGAAGAATTTGCGAGATATGTTTATTGCAAGAGATGCAGCTTCTGTTAAGATTGCAACCTTGTTGGATAAACCAGAAGGACGTGTTGTAGAAATTGAGGCAGACTATACTTGCTTTACTATTCCAAATGAGTTTGTAGTAGGTTATGGGTTAGACTACAAAGAAAATTATCGTAACCTTCCTTATGTTGGAGTATTGAAAGAAGAAGTGTATTCAAATTAGAAAGAACAATTTTTAATGAAAAAACAAAATAATGGTTTAATTAAAAATCCTTTTCTATGGTTATTACTTATTTTTCTCCTAGTTACAGGTTATCAGTATTTTAGTACAGGTAGTGTTGCAGGGAAAAGTGAGCAAATTAATTATACAGAATTGGTAAAAGAAATTACCGATGACAATGTAAAAGAATTGACTTACCAACCAAACGGCAGTGTTATCGAAGTTTCAGGTGTTTATAAAAATCCTAAAACAAGTAAAGAAGAAACAGGTATCCAGTTCTTTTCTCCTTCTGCTACAACAGTAGAGAAATTTTCAAGTATTATTCTTCCTTCAGATACTACAGTATCAGAATTGCAAAAACTTGCTTCTGACCATAAGGCAGAAGTAACTGTTAAGCATGAAAGTTCAAGTGGTATGTGGATTAATATTCTTGTATCCATTGTGCCATTCGGTATTCTATTCTTCTTCCTATTCTCTATGATGGGAAATATGGGAGGAAATAATAGCCGTAACCCAATGAGTTTTGGACGTAGTAAGGCTAAAGCCGCAAATAAAGAAGATATTAAAGTAAGATTTTCAGATGTTGCTGGAGCTGAGGAAGAAAAACAAGAACTAGTTGAAGTTGTTGAATTCTTAAAAGATCCAAAACGATTTACAAAACTTGGAGCCCGTATTCCAGCAGGTGTCCTTCTAGAGGGACCTCCGGGAACAGGTAAGACGTTACTTGCTAAAGCAGTCGCCGGAGAAGCAGGTGTTCCATTCTTTAGTATCTCAGGTTCTGACTTTGTAGAAATGTTTGTCGGAGTTGGAGCTAGTCGTGTTCGTTCTCTTTTTGAAGATGCCAAAAAAGCAGCACCAGCTATTATCTTTATCGATGAAATTGATGCTGTTGGACGTCAACGTGGAGTTGGTCTTGGCGGAGGTAATGACGAACGTGAACAAACCTTGAACCAACTCTTGATTGAGATGGATGGTTTTGAGGGAAATGAAGGAATTATTGTCATCGCTGCGACAAACCGTTCAGATGTACTTGACCCTGCCCTTTTGCGTCCAGGACGTTTTGATAGAAAAGTATTGGTTGGCCGTCCTGATGTTAAAGGTCGTGAAGCAATCTTGAAAGTTCATGCTAAGAACAAGCCTTTATCAGAAAATGTTGATTTGAAATTAGTGGCTCAACAAACTCCAGGTTTTGTTGGTGCTGATTTAGAGAATGTATTGAATGAAGCAGCCTTGGTTGCCGCTCGTCTTAATAAATCGATAATTGATGCTTCAGATATTGATGAAGCAGAAGATAGAGTTATTGCTGGTCCTTCTAAGAAAGATAAGACAGTTTCACAAAAAGAACGTGAATTGGTTGCTTACCATGAGGCTGGACATACCATTGTTGGTCTAGTCTTATCGAATGCCCGCGTTGTCCATAAGGTTACAATTGTACCACGTGGCCGTGCAGGTGGTTACATGATTGCACTTCCTAAGGAAGATCAAATGCTTCTATCTAAAGAAGATATGAAAGAGCAATTGGCTGGCTTAATGGGTGGACGTGTAGCTGAAGAAATTATCTTTAATGTCCAAACTACAGGAGCTTCAAACGACTTTGAACAGGCGACACAAATGGCGCGTGCAATGGTTACAGAGTACGGTATGAGTGAAAAACTTGGCCCAGTACAATATGAAGGAAATCATGCCATGTTTGGTGCACAAAGCCCTCAAAAATCAATTTCAGAACAAACAGCTTATGAAATTGACGAAGAGGTTCGTTCATTATTGAATGAAGCACGAAATAAAGCTGCTGAAATCATCCAATCAAATCGTGAAACTCACAAGTTGATTGCAGAAGCATTATTGAAATACGAAACATTGGATAGTACACAAATTAAAGCTCTTTATGAAACAGGAAAGATGCCTGAAACCGTAGAAGAGGAATCTCATGCATTATCTTATGATGAAGTAAAGTCAAAAATGAATGATGAAAAATAACCCAAAGAGAGGCAAGACCTCTCTTTTTTATGCAGTTGAGGAGCTAAAGG